>JBDRAP010000312.1:0-3972 GCA_043823615.1 bacterium | reverse complement strand
AATTATCTAAGGCTTTGTTCGACACTTGATGGTTGATGTAACAGTAGTAATTATTCGCCGCCAATTGTAATTAAACCCCAAAGAGGTGACATTATTGTAGTTTCCTGTGTTATGGGGTGATCCTTTTATCGAATATTCAGTCTTATCTCTGCGACCTCTGCGGTTCATAATGAGAATTACTGGCAGGGTCGAAAATATATCGACCTGTGCAAACGGAAACATGGAATATATCCGCAGATTATGCAGATGGCACGATAATTATGAGGTAATTGCAACGAAAAAGGAAAGAATCACAAAGGGTGTAAACCTATAGGGAAAATAATTGCAACAAAACAGGAGTAATTGCAAATGAGAGGTAGCACCTCTGGCGGAGGCAGCACCTCTGGCGGAGGTAGCACCTCTGGCAGAAGAGTCGTTGACAAGAATTGTATCCTTATGATTTACACCCTTTGTGGTTCTTTCTCTGCAGGCGAGTGGTGAATTTCCGTTTACACAGGTCGAAGTATTTTGAGTAAAAAAATACAGGAGACAACCCCCTGTTAAGGAGGAATACCACCTGCCTTCGCCAAATGAGGGCTATCTTACCCCCCAGCCCATGTCAGCTGGGGACAAATTATGTTCCAAACACATTGTAAGGGTTGGTTGCAAACTTGCACATTCTATCCCTTGCCTTAATAAATGTAGAGACGCAAAAATGCGTCTCCATTGCTTACCTTTATGCTACTACATATGGCAGTAAAGCTACAACTCGTGCCTGTTTTATGGCAATGCTAACAATCCGTTGATGTCTGGCACAATTCTTTGATGCCCGACGATGCATTATTTTGCCTCTTTCTGTAATATACCTTTGCAGTGTACCAATATCTTTATAATCTACAGACTCAACCTTGTTTACACAAAACCTGCATACCCTTCTTTTAAGTGGCCTGCGAAAACTTTTCTTGCCTTTCTTATTATCCATCATAGCCTGTTTCTCTCCTTTTATTAGTACTATTCCGACGATACCACAACATATTGTTGTTTGAATTCTATCTATCGGAATAGTGTTAGATTAAAACGGAACATCATCACCCTTATCATCTTCATAAGAAGAAGGATAGCTCCCTTCACTTCTATTTGATTCCGGATATTCATCCCCTGATCCTTCTTCCTTTCTTCCACTCCCAAGAAATTGAACACGATTTGCTATTACCTCAAGAATACTTCTTTTTTCACCACTTGGAGAAACCCATGAGCGTTGTTGGATACGACCCTCAATCAATACAGGACTTCCCTTGCTCAGATATTTATTGCAACTTTCTGCCTGTTTTCCCCAAACAACAACAGGAATAAAACTAACCTCTTTCTTCTTTTCGCCAGCCTGTGTTGTGTATTCGTGATTTACTGCTACTGCAAAATGAACCACTGATTGTCCACTTGGTATATGTCGCAATTCTGGATCCTTTGTTAAATTCCCGGCTAAAACAACTATGCTACAATTTGCCACTGTTCTGCCCCCTTTAGTCGGATAGTCCGATAAGATTATACAAGACTGCAACTATGAGCTATTCCTCTGTAGGATTACCAGCTGTCTCTTCAGATTCTACCTTATCTTCACTGCCCTTTCCTTTATTTTTTTTATCCTTAGCCTTGATCAACTCGAATTTCTTTGTTGTCATATATCTCAGGATAGGTAGAGATATTCTGAGCAAACCTTCTAATTCAGGGATAACATTCTTTGAAGATCCAAAGTAAAGAATATAATAGAATGCTTCCTTATGTTTATCAATAGGATACGCCAATCTTCTTAAGCCCCATTCCTTTAATCCCTCGAGAGTGCCACCTTCTTTTGTAATAAGTGTTTCTATTTTATTAAATAGTTTTTCCAACTCATCCTTTTTAATTTCTGGATTTACAACCAACATACATTCATATGACTTCAATGAACCATGTCACCTCCTTACAGCATTTACTAATCCGACATAGTATATCACATTAATTTAATTTTATCAAGAAAAATTTTCGAGTTTATGCAATGGGTCAGTAATTAGGTAGAAAAATGTGTAAGGAGAAGGAGAAAGGGAGAAGGGGGAGAATTGGAGAAGAATTTCCAACATATTGCAATAACATATCTTTCCCCACTTCTCCGCTGCCCCCATTTCTCCTTTATTACACATCTGAAAGTTACTATTAAAACACAATGCTCATATCCATATTTACCTTATTGGAGGAATAATCCTGTTTTGCATCTAATTGATTATGAATATCTGACCAGACATGTCTGAGGGCAAGATTCAACATCTTGGTTATCCACCACTTTATCTCTGTAGATGAGGAATAGCATGTCTTGTTAGTAGATTTACTGTCAGTGTGGGTAAATGACTGGCTTACTGCAAACTTATCCTTAACTTTATATCCTGTACTCATGACTAAAAAATAATCTGTAGTTTTTAGGTTAGACACCTTATTATTGTTTCTTGTTTGCTTAAACTCTGAGGATGCGTTCCATTTTTCTGTAGTATATCCTATTTTGATGGATGGGATATTCTTTGATAGTGTATTTTTTTCAGAGTATTCATAAGCAAGTTTTGTAGAGATTCCTTTCTTAAATATTGTTTCCCAAATAAGAAGATATGTATCAGTGATGATTGAATTAGTGATGTCCTGGCAGATTCTGGGGGTTAGGGATGATGTTCCTGCCTGTTTCCACAGCTTAATCCATCGGGTAAGCTCACCAGTATAATTATCCACCTTATTCTGTAACCCATCAAAATTACTCCTTGAAAATCGATATTGAAGCAACCCTTTCCATTTTTCAGATGAAGAAAAGGCAAGTTTTGTATCCCCACCAGAGGTATCTGTTTGGGATGTTATGGACTGGTGTTCCAGCCGCTTTTTTCGGGTACTCTCAAGAAATGTATTAAAGGATGGTCGTTTCTCTACATTAATCCCAAGCTCCATGGAAAGAGACTGGTTATGCTGTTCACTGTCCAGAACAAGGTTTGAGAGATTATCGTGAGTATACCTGAGAATAGTTGATAACTTATCAGATGAGTTTATGTTGATGGCACCAATGATATTCTCCTCCTCAGACATGCGGGTATCTTTATTAAGATCTTTGGTCGATTTAATCTTATATTCAGGGATTAGCTCTATTCCCAGAACAGGCTCAAGGTTAAATCGTAAATAAGCATGATTGGAAGATGTATGAAGGTTGTGGACATTATCCATGGCATTGATATTCATCAATCGATTGAAAAATCGAAAGCGAGCAAGATGAAGAATGTTTTCCTTGTTAGTATCAAAACTTATTGTTGTTTTTTTATTGACATTATCTATCAGAGGTATATCCTTGCTATCTTTTTCATCCTCTTGCCTATAATCAATATTGACCTTGAATGCATCTGAAGGCTCAAACCTTATCCCGGTAGAGAATATGTCTTGTTTGAGCTGTTTCTCAAGTAAAGATCTGGACTTGAGCTTATTTTCGTATTTCAGAAGAAGCATGGTTGATTGCACCAAAGCAAGTTGTGCCTCAGCCTGATACGCCCTTGTATCACTGATTGATTCAAAATCTGTCAGCCCAATAGGGTTAAACCCAGGATCAACATCCTTAACCCCAGCTTTAATCTTGAGCTGCTCACTTGAAAACTCAGCCTCAACCTTTTTTGCCAATCCATCCATTGACGAACCTCCTTTGGATGCAAGGTCATCAAGATACAGAGTAACTGTCTCAGAGCCTGTATTATTAAAGATCAACTGGATGCGGTTAATAGTCTTTAAGTTAGGTTCTCCATGGATAATCGCATCACCTAATAGTTTTTTCTCAATAGAAATGTATTCCCCTGTTTTATTTGGGCTTAGGTCATATTCAAGGTAATGGGTACTTGCCGAATAAAGGCAAAGTGTTATTGTAACACTTGCTTGTGCCTTTATCCAGTAATTAATGGTTGAATAAAGGGAAAGGTCAAGAGGTACAGCAAGTATTTGTTC
>JBDRAP010000311.1:0-4659 GCA_043823615.1 bacterium | reverse complement strand
AGTATTATCAATCGTGGTACGGTTGAGATTATATCTGAGGATAAATTAAAGGCAAAGATAGACAAAAAGACACGATTAAGGATAAAGTTTGGGGCAGATCCAACTGCCCCGGATATTCATCTCGGGCATACCGTGATATTCCGCAAGCTGAAGCAACTTCAGGAATTAGGGCATGAGATAATCTTTATTATCGGAGACTTCACTGCCAGAATAGGTGACCCAAGCGGAAGGCTGCAAACAAGACCAAAACTTTCTCCAGAAGAGATTGCAAATAATGCTGCAACATATCAGGAGCAGGTATTTAAGATATTAGACAGGGAAAAAACCACGGTTGTATTTAACAGTACATGGCTTGAGGCAATAGGAATATCCGGGATGATGGAGCTTTCATCTCATTATACGGTTGCCAGGATGCTGGAAAGGGATGATTTTACCAAAAGATACAAAGAGGGCAAAGAAATAACCATCCTCGAATTTCTGTATCCCCTGCTGCAAGGGTATGATTCGGTAAATCTTAAGGCAGATGTGGAGATTGGCGGAACAGATCAGAAGTTCAATCTCCTTGTTGGTCGTGATCTGCAACGAGATTATGGACAATCTCCACAGGTGGTTATCACCATGCCCCTGCTTGAAGGTACGGATGGGGTTAGGAAGATGAGTAAATCTTATGGTAATTATATCGGTGTCAATGACACGGCTAAAGAGATGTTTGGCAAGATAATGTCTATTCCTGATACAATTATGCTTAAATATTTTGAGTTGTTGACAGATATTGATACTGAAAGTGTCTCTTGTTTGCATCCAAAAGAGGCAAAACAGCTTCTGGCAAGGGAGATTGTTACCTTTTATCATTCAAGGGATGAGGCAGTAATGGCTCAGGAAGAGTTTGAACGGGTGTTTGGCAAAAAAGAGCTGCCGGATGAGATGCAGGAGATTTCTGTGACAGAGGCTGTTAAACTTGTAGACCTGCTTGCCGAAAAAGGGCTTGTCCCATCAAAAAGCCATGCTCGCAGATTGATTGATCAAGGTGGGGTACGGGTTGATGGCGAACGGGTAACAGATGTTGAATTTGTTGTTGATCTTCAGAAGGAACGCATTGTTATTCAGCATGGCAAGAGGAATTTTGTAAGGCTAAAATTTGCGGAACATGTTTCAGTAACAGATTAAAGGTAAGCGTTCAGGTATTCAGAATTCAGAATTCAGGAATCGTAATAGTTCACCGCAGAGGCGCAAAGACGCAGAGAATAAATCAGGTTACAGAGCACAGATGACAGACTACAAATTTTTCCTCTTTGGATTTCTGTGTTCTAACTTCTGTTATTTGATTAATTTTCATACTCAGCGTCTCTGCGCCTCTGCGGTTAGCTGAACTATTACTAGGAGTCAAAGGAGACCAATATCATGCAAATCGAAGGGAACATTATTTCATTATTGCTCAAGACAGAAGGATTGCTAAACGGACATTTTTCGCTTTCATCAGGGTTGCATTCAGGCAAATACCTACAGTGTGCCAGGATTCTTCAATACCCTATTTATGCTACCCATTTTGGGGCATCCCTGGCTCAACGATTTAAGAATCAAAAGGTCGATGCAGTTATTGGTCCGGCTATTGGGGGGATTATTATTGCATATGAGGTTGCCCGGGCACTTGGGGTAAGGGCATTGTTTGCAGAAAGGGAAGAAAAAGAGATGAGGCTTCGCCGCGGATTTGAGATAAAAAAGGGTGAACGAATTATAGTTGTAGAGGATGTAATCACTACCGGAGGATCTGTCCGTGAGGTTGTTCAGCTTGTTCAAGGTGTTGGGGGAGAAGTAGTTGGGATTGGAGCACTGCTTGATAGAAGCGAAGGAATAACCATCGCAGGCATGAAACCAGCTGTCCTTTCTACCATAAAGATAGAAACATATGACCCTCAAAACTGTCCCATGTGCAAAGATAAGATACCATTGGCAAAGCCAGGAAGCAAGCAACAACCATAACAGTTCACACATATCTGTACCCCCTGTGGTTGCCCTCTGTGGCAATTCACCATATCTGTGTGCAGCACACAATAAGTCCTACATGACTTATAATCCCCCATGGGAGATGATGTTTATGTTACTTCAGGTAAAACACCTAAAAAAATACTTTCAGATAGAGCAGGGGTTGTTTGGCAAGCACTTGCAGGTATTTGCAGTTGATGATGTTTCATTCAACATAAAAAAGGGAGAAACATTAGGATTAGTAGGGGAAAGCGGCTGTGGAAAATCAACCACAGCCAGGTTGGTCTTAAGACTTTTGGAGACTACAAGCGGAAGTGTCTTTTTTGATAAACAAGACATTCTTGCTATGAATCATAAAAAATTAAGAGAGATGCGGGCAAGGATACAGATGGTTTTCCAGAATCCCTTTAGTTCATTGAATCCACGAATGAATATTGGCAATATTATTGCTGAACCCTTATCCATTCACAAAATAGCAAGGGGAAAAGAAAAAGCAGAAAAGGTTTCACACCTATTAGAAATGGTAGGATTATCGCCAACTTGTCAAAATCGTTATCCCCATGAGTTTAGTGGTGGACAGCGGCAAAGGATAGGGATTGCAAGGGCATTAGCTACTGCCCCAGAACTTTTGGTACTCGATGAACCGGTTTCTTCGCTTGATGTCTCTGCTGCCGCACAAATAATCAACCTTTTAATGGATCTTCAGGAACAGCTTCAGTTAAGCTATCTCTTTATCTCTCATGATCTTCGCATGGTTAAACAGCTAAGCCATCAGGTAGCAGTGATGTATCTGGGAAGGATTGTCGAATTGTGTTCTGTAGAGAAATTATACTATAGTCCCTTACACCCATATACCCGTGCCCTTCTCTCCGCTGTTCCCAGTTTGAACCCTTCTATTACCAAGACCAGGGTAATCCTTAAGGGTGATATTCCCAGCCCGATTAACCCTCCATCAGGTTGCAGCTTTCATCCCCGCTGCCCTCAGGTAAAGCCAAAATGTAAGGAAATAGAACCAGCACTAACAGAATCCTCTGATGGTCATTCTGTTTCTTGCCATGAGTGTCACAGATGATTGAGGTTTATACGCAAGCTAAAAGCTTGCACTACTTTCACACCACCTTAATATCCTTTAAGTTTAGCTGCAAGATACTTGTCCCATCCCATTCATTCATTTGGGGACGATAGGCAACATGAACCTTTTTTTGATTATTTCGGCTATTAGATATATCATCAAGCATCTTACCCAGTCCAAAGCCAATGGCATCTATCTGTCTGTTGCCCGAATTAATCTTTATTTTAAGGTGATTATTCCCTACTATCCTTGGCACACCTGCTACCTCAACAAGGAATGAAGAAAATACAGGACGAGGGTTGCCAATCCCAAAAGGAGACAAGAGATTTTCCATCTCCCAGACAAGTTTGGGGTTTACCTCTTCAAGATTAATGTCAAACACATCCATCTTTCTATCCATATTTTCATCATTCAACACCTTATCTGCATACTCATTTATTATTCTGCGGAAATCATCAACCATTTCTCTCTTGATACTAATTCCTGCCGCATGTTTATGCCCGCCATAGGCTTCAAGCAATTCATCACACCTTGTCAATCCATCTAACAGATGAAACTGTGGTATACTCCTGCCAGAGCCTTTTCCTTTTCCTTTTCCATTCCCATTCTCATAAGCAATAACAATAGCCGGACACCCATACTCATCAACCAACTTTGAGGCAACAATCCCAAGTACCCCTTGATGCCAATTATCCTTTGCCACCACAATCACCTTTTTGTTGTCATGATGTCCTACTAATTGCCTTGCCTCTTCCAAAACCTCTTTCTGAATCTGTTGCCTCAAGGTATTTGCTTCATCCAATATCTTGGCTAATCTTATGGCTTCATGATGTGCATTTGAAAGAAGCAGTTCTAAAGAGAGAACAGCATCCTCTATCCTTCCAGAGGCATTCAGTCTGGGTCCCAGCTTAAAGCCAACATCTGCCGTATCAACCAGTTTACCCCTTATTCCTGAAACCTCAAGAAGTGCTGTCAACCCTGGCTCTCTTGTGGATGACAATAACTTTAATCCATGCTTGACAATAATCCTGTTCTCACCAATAATTGGTACAATATCAGCCACCGTACCTATCGCTGCCAATGGCAAAAGAGAAGGAAAAGACACTGGAACATCTGTTGTTTGCATCAAGGCATGGATTACCTTTAAGGCAACCCCTACACCAGACAGATCCTTGTCCGGATAAGAACATCCTTTTTGTTTTGGATTAACAATTGCATAAGCAGATGGCAGCTCTTGCTTTGGCTCGTGATGATCTGTAATGATTGTATCTATACCAAGCTGATTGCCATAATCAACTATATCATGTGCAGATATACCACAATCAACTGTAATGATAAGCGAGACAGCGTTAGCTACAGCATAATCTATTCCCTGTACACTCAACCCATACCCATCTACAAACCTGTTAGGCAGGTAAAACAGCACATCTGCTTCCATACTGCGTAACACCCGAACAAGCAATGCAGTAGCCGTAATCCCATCAACATCATAATCCCCATAGACCATAATTTTCTGCTTATTTTCTACAGCCTGAATAATACGGTTGATTGCCGTCTCCATCCCATTCATCAAAAAGGGTGAATGCATATCCTTAAGATCAGGA
>JBDRAP010000310.1:0-6504 GCA_043823615.1 bacterium | reverse complement strand
TTCGAAAAATTTCACCCTAATTACAATTTTTTTCAAAAAAAGTAACTTTTTTACTCCAAACATCAAATTCTTGGCTTTTGGTCGGATTACAATGGGAAAATCGCATTCGCATAGGGCGAATTGCTTTATCGAATATTCAGTGGGCAGTGCAGGTAATGGGTCAGGAAGATGTGTAAGGAGAAGGAGAAAGGGAGAAGTGGGAGAATTGGATAAGAATTTTTAGTAATGTGTCAGTGATTGGTAGGAATTGGTAGTCGCAACCTTTAGGTTGCGTTATTTTACGCAGGCTAAAGCCTGCGACTACCACTGATAACTGACCCATTACAAAAAAAAATAAAAAATGCTTGACAGAAATAAGATAGTATGGTATGCTTAATATCAGCTTCTTTTCTTATCGAAGAGAGGTTATTTTTTTCGTCAATTTCTGTCTATGGTTGAGAACTTAAGTGTATGAAGAAAGAAAATATCGTCAGGATTTCCTTAAAAGGGACACATCATTGATTGGCTTCAGGGTATTTTACCTTGAGAGCGACCTTTTTGTTTTGTCTGAAACTATGCTTGAAAAACAGGCGTATGATTCTCTGGTAAGACATTATTTGATAATTAAAAAATATATCCAGAGTGATCCTGAATTCAGGCGTACCTTTTCTCCATATGTTGTTGCAGAATCAGCACCTGAGATTATTTGTCAAATGAGTGATGCTTCAGGATTAGCAGGGGTTGGACCCATGGCTGCTGTAGCCGGGGCTGTCGCTGAGGCTGTGGGAAGAGAATTATTGACATATTCTCAGGATATTATTGTTGAGAATGGCGGGGATATCTTTTTAGAGACGAGTATGCCGAGAAAGATTGCTATATTAGCCGGCTCATCTGTGTTTTCCGGGAAAATAGCTCTTTTGGTTGAGCCTGGCAGATGGGGGGTTTGTACATCCTCCGGTACGGTTGGTCATTCCATTAGTTTTGGGAAAGCCGATGCCTGTGTGGTTGTATCTGAATCCGTCACATTGGCTGATGCCGTGGCAACAAGAATAGGCAATATCATCCAGACACATGCAGACATTCCGGAAGGATTAAGTCGTGCACAAGAGATTGAGGGTGTTTTGGGTGTTGTGATTATTAAGGATGATAATCTTGGTGTTTGGGGAAATATAAACTTGGCAGAATTATAGTGGCGATTAAAGTTGCAAAAAATATCTTGACACAATATAAATTTTATGGTATACTTATTTTTCTTAAATAAAATAGTGAGGGATGAAATTGGCAAGGGATATAATTATTCTTGCATGTGCAGACTGCAAGAGACGAAATTACAATACAACGAAGAATAAAAAGAAAAATCCTGCAAAGATGGAGCTAAAGAAATATTGCCCTTTTTGCCGGATACATGTTATTCATAAGGAAACAAAATAGGCCTGTGGCTCAATTGGTAGAGCATCGGTCTCCAAAACCGAGGGTTGCAGGTTCGAGTCCTGTCGGGCCTGCCAGTATTAGTGCTGGGATTGTGTAATTTTGTACATGGATTGGAGGTAATGCCTCAGCTGTCAGTTAAAAACGGTCAACTGTTCCGATAGGAACTAATATCGGTAGAAACTATGTCTGAAAGTGTAAGAAAAAGATGAAAAAACAAATAATAGAAATTATTGATAAATCTAAGAAATTTTTAAGAGAAGTCTGGGTTGAAGTTTCCCCTAAAAATGGTAAGGTCTCTTGGCCTACAAGAAAGGTTATTATAGGGGCAACCGGGGTGGTAATTGTTTGTGTAGCAATAATTGCTACCTATATTTGGATTGTTGATACTATTTCTATTACCTTACTAAACTTTGTGATTGGAAGATAAAAAAATGGCATGGTATGTGATTCATACATATTCAGGATATGAAAATAAGGTGAAGCTTAATCTGGAAAACAGGCTTGAAGCCATGAATTTGTCGGACAAGGTTTCTCAGATAGTCATCCCTACTGTGGAAGTTACAGAGGTAAAGGGTGGGAAAAAAACAACTGTTGCAAAGAAATTTTTCCCTGGCTATATACTGATAGAAATGGAAATGTCTGATGATACATGGCATGTGGTTAAACATACGCCCGGGATTTTTGGATTTGTGGGTGACAAGAACAAGCCAATACCCTTAAGCCAAACAGAGGTCGATACTATCCTCAAGCAGATTTCCTCTGGTGCTCCAAAGCTCAAACCTCGCATACAATTCCAAAAGGATGAGGCAATAAGGGTGATTGAAGGACCGTTTAAGAACTTTATTGGGACAGTAGGCGAAATAGATGCCAAGCATGGGAAATTACGGGTAATGATGAATATTCTTGGTAGGGTTACACCTGTTGAGGTTGAATTCTGTCAAGTAGAAAAGATGTAATGGGTCAGTGAAACGGATAATCACAAGATATATCGCCTCTGGCGGGATTGTCTCAGGACATGTCAGACCTGTCGGACTGGTCTGACCAGTTTGTCCCTGTCCGAAACTGTTTGAGGCAGAGAAAAGGATGGTATAATATGGCAAAGAAAAAGAATATTAAAAAGATAATAAAGTTGCAGATTCCGGGAGCCAGGGCAAATCCAGCTCCGCCTGTTGGTCCTGCTCTTGGACAGGCAGGGGTCAATATTATGGAGTTCTGCAAGGCTTTTAATGCTAAAACAGCAGCTCAGGAAGGATTAATCCTTCCTGTAGTGATTACGGTCTATGATGACAGATCGTATACCTTTATTCTTAAGACTCCACCTGCTGCGATTCTTTTGGCTAAGGCAGCTGGTGTACCAAAGGGGTCTGCTGTGCCAAATAAACAAAAAGTGGCTAAGATATCGATTGAAAAGGTTCGGGAGATAGCAAAAACAAAGATGCCTGACTTGAATGCAAATGATGTTGAGGCAGCTACAAAACAGATTATGGGTACTGCAAGAAGCATGGGGATTGATATAATATATTGATTGATAAGCATTCAGCCGTCAGCTATCAGGTATCAGCAGAGAAGCCAAATCCAGAAAATTGATATGATTTATGTGCTTTCTGTAAGCTTTGCGGCTAATTTAATACTGTTGAATTAGAAACTGATAGCTGAAGGCTGATACCTGACAGCTTATTACAAAGAAGGTGAATATAATGTCTAAGATAGGTAAGAAATTAAGTCAGGCAATGGGTATGATTGATAAAACCAAGGTATATGAGGTTGACGAAGCGATTGACCTGGCAAAAAAGGCATCGTTTGTAAAGTTTGATGAAAGTGTTGATGTCTCTATAAAGCTTGGGGTAAATCCAAAACATGCGGATCAACAAGTGCGAAGTACGGTTGTACTTCCGCATGGTACAGGGAAAAAGGTAAGAATTGCTGTCTTTGCTAAGGGTGAGAAGGCTCTTGAAGCAGAAAAGGCAGGGGCTGATGTTATTGGGGAAAAGGACCTGATTGATAAAATAAAGGCAGGATTTTTAGATTTTGATGTTTCCATTGCTACCCCTGATATGATGAAGGATGTTGGGCAATTAGGAAAGGTTCTTGGTCCACGGGGATTGATGCCCAATCCCAAATCAGGTACCGTAACCATGGATATAGAGCGGGCTATTAATGAGGTAAGGCGTGGAAAGATAGAGTTTAGGTGTGATAGCTTTGGAATAGTTCATTCATCTATTGGAAAGGTTTCTTTTGCCATAGACAAGCTGCATGATAATTTCAGGGCATTCTTTTTGGCTATTCTTAAGGCAAAACCGCAAGCAGTTAAGGGACAATATGTTCGTGGTGTAGATATTTCAACCACCATGGGACCAGGGATAAAGATTGATTCAAGGATAGCTAAAAAGATAGCAGAGGAATTGTAACAGAGTTCAATGAGTTGTGGAGTTTACAGGGTTAAGGGTTGGAAAGTTTTTTCAGCTTTATAGACTCTTTAGGCTCTCAGTGGTTTCTGATCTGATAGCTGAATGATTATATAGGAGTAAAGAGGATGCGGATAGTACAACAACAAAAAGCAGAAAAGGTTGAATTATTACGGAAGAAGATACAGGAGAGCAAGGGTATTATCCTCACTGATTATCGAGGGATAACGGTTTTTGAGATTACTGAACTGCGAAAAAAATTAAGAGAGTGTGGAGCAGAGTATCGGATTTGTAAGAATAATCAGATATTAAGAGCCACAGCAGAAAATGGTATTTCCCCTCTTAAGGATTTTTTGACAGGTACGACAGCTATAATTATTGGCTACAAGGATTTTGTGGCTCCTATTAATATTTTGGTAGCCTTTATGAAAGAGGCAAAAAAACTTGAGATTAAGGCAGGGATGCTTAAAGATGGTAAGGCATTGACAGGCAATGATGTGAAGGAGATTGCCAAGTTGCCGCCAAGAGAGGTTCTCATAGCTCAGGTAATTGGTACGATACAGTCTCCTCTCTCTGGATTGGTAAGGGTACTCATCGCACCAATAAGGGATTTGGCTTGTGTATTAAAGGCTATTGGTGAGAAAAAAGGATAATAAAGGATTCGAAGATTCAAGGGGAATAAGTCTTATGAGTCATATGTGACTTATTCTTTGTTTGTAGAATAGAATAAATAAGTAGTGAATGGAGGTGTAAGAAAGATGGCTATCGTAACAAAGGAAGAGATAATAGATGCTATCTCTGGTTTGAATGTCCTGGAATTGTCTGAACTGGTAAAATCCTTGGAAGAAAAGTTTGGGGTTTCAGCTGCTATGCCCATGGGTATGATGCCAATGGTTGGTGCAGCAGCAGCTCCTGCTCAGGAAGAAGAAGAGAAGACAGAGTTTGATGTTATCCTGGCATCAATTGGTTCAAATAAGATTCAGGTAATTAAAGAGGTTCGTGCTATTACCAGTCTTGGCTTAAAAGAGGCTAAGGATCTGGTAGATGGTGCTCCTTCAGAGAGTAAGAAGGGGATAACAAAGGAAGAGGCAGGCGAGATTAAGAAGAAATTAGAAGAGGTTGGAGCTACCGTAGAGGTTAAATAATTATGTAGGGGCAGGGTAACCCTGCCCTTACTATGTAGGGCAGGGTAACCCTGCCCCTACATCTGACGATTATAATAATAAGAACTTGAGAAAAAGATTTCAGGGCATAAGATATTCTTGTGCCCTGAAACTGTCAGCAGTCAGTCTTCAGCTTTTGCAAGGCACTACGGCATAAAAGAAGGTAGCACCTCTGGCACAAAAAGGCATAAAGTCAAGAACGCTTCATTTTGTCTTGATTTTATGGTCTTTGCTGACAGCTGACAGTTGAACGCTTACAGATTAATGGAGGCTAAGGTTTATGGAGGAATTGTTTAAGACCCCTCGCTTGTCTTTTGCTAAATCTAAAGAGGTGGTTGATATCCCCCCGCTTATTGCCATTCAGGAAGATTCGTATGAATGGTTTTTGCAGAAATATGTTGAACCTGATAAGCGCAGACTGCAAGGACTACAACAGGTATTTTCAGAAACATTTCCTGTTACTGATTTCAATAATCGAGTAGTTTTAGAGTTTATTGGATATATACTCGGAGAAACAAAATATACAGAAGAAGAGTGTCGCGATAGGGATGTAACCTTTGGTGTGCCCTTAAAGGTGAAATTGCGTCTGGTAAACCGTCAGAGTGGTGAAATACGCGAGCAGGAAGTTTTTATGCGGGATATGCCATTGATGACAAAAAGGGGTACCTTTATCATCAATGGGGCAGAAAGGGTTATTGTCAGTCAGTTGCACAGATCCCCCGGCATACTGTTTTCCTATGACTCTCAGGAAAAGATATATTCATGTCGGCTTATCCCTTATCGTGGGGCATGGGTAGAATTTGAACTTGATTCTAATAATGTTATTAATGTGAGATTGGGCCGCAAGAGAAAAATGTCTGCTACTATTCTTTTAAGGGCTATGGGATACTCGTCAACAGATGATATCATCAAATTGTTCCATCCTGATATGAAAGCCTTACCTGTGGATGAAAGATTGATTGAAATGCGTTTGGCAGAGCCGATCAAATTTGGATCTGCTGTTTTTCCTATTGGGCTAAGAATAACCAAGGCTTTTGTAGAGCAATTACAAGAGTTAGGAATGTCTATGGTCAAGGCTTTGTCATCAGAGGCATCCATCCTCTTGAATACATTAGAAAAAGATATTAGCACCTCAACAGATGATGCATTACTCAAGTTGTATACAGTATTAAGGCCAGGTGAGCCACCAACCAATGAGAATGCCAAACAGGCTTTTGAAAGATTGTTGTTTGATCCTGAACGATATGACCTGTCTGAGGTAGGAAGATATAAAATAAATCAAAAGTTAAATCTGGATATCCCTTTGAATCAATGGATATTGACTCAGGAAGATATTATTTCATCCCTTAAATATCTCATAAAGATTGTGATGAAAGAGGGAGAGATTGATGATATTGATCATCTTGGAAACAGACGGGTTCGTCCTGTAGGTGAGCTATTGCAGGACCAGCTTCGTATTGGTTTTTCCAGGCTTGAGAAAAGCATTAAAGAAAGAATGACTCTACAAGATGTTGAGACCATGACCC
>JBDRAP010000309.1:0-2420 GCA_043823615.1 bacterium | reverse complement strand
AAGATACGGCAGGGTGTAACTACTGAGGTAATTGGCAAGTGCGGCATGTCTCTGCCCCGCGGTATGAAGAGGCACTTAATCGGGGACAAGAGATGTGTCAGGATTTTGGGTTCTCATGCAACTGGAAATCCGTAGCTGATTATTTCAGTATCCTTGAGGATACAGGTATTGGAGTAAATCATGGAAGAGGCTGTTTGGAAGATGACGCTTTTGCCTGCAAAAACACTTGGGATTAATGATCGTGGTAAGATAATGGAAGGGTGTTTTGCAGATATGGTAGTTTTTGATCCAATAACCATAAACAGTACAGCAACCTATGAGTCACCCTTAAGCTATCCAACAGGCATTGATTATGTTATCCTAAACGGTCAGATAGTTGTCTCTCATGGTGAACGAACAGAGAATCTTTGTGGTAAGGTGTTGCGGAAGGGAAACAGTAGTACACCATAACATAAATTCTTGCTAAATTATATAATAAGGCAGGGTGCCTGGGGTGCTCTCCTCTTGTGGTCGCCTTTTGCATATATCATTTGTGTTGTTCATGACACATGTCTATCCTCACATCCACACCCTTATCTGCATTATATATAGGAAAACACTTATAGCCCTTGATCCAGCTTTGATGTACAGCAAACTCTTTCTGATGCCACAAGAAAACCCATGGTGCATCATCATGAATAATGGTCTCAATCTGTTGATAAATCTTAAGCCTCTTCTTCTCGTCCGGGATTGACTGAGCCTCTTCAATCAGTTTATCCACCTTTTCGTTTTTGTATTGGGCACGATTCCCGCCTGCACCAAAATTTTCCGAATGAAACAATGGGGCAAGAAAGTTTTCTGCATCAGGATAATCTGCCAGCCATGCAAGGTAAAAGGTATCACACTTACCCTGATTAATCATCTCTTTTAATGCACTCCACTCAACCTGTACAATCTCTGCCATAATACCGGCATCCTTTAGCTGTGCCTGCATTATCTCTGTAACATTCAACACCTCACGGTTTGGCTTTTGATATATCTTCAGGGTTAAAGACTGACATCCGGCATCTTTTAACAGCTCTTTTGCCTTCTGCGGATTATATTCATAGGCAGACAATTTGTGATTATATCCTGACAGGATGGGCGGAATAGAGCCATGAGAGAGAACCCCTTGGTTTTTCAGGATTGTCTCCAAAATCGCCTTTTTGTCTATAGCATAATTCAAGGCTTGCCGAACCCTGACATCATCAAAGGGTTTCTTTTGGCAGTTAATACCAAGATAATAGGCATTCAGCCCTACCTGCCCTATAATATTTTTCTTCCATTTATCTGAGGTTGTGAACCTTTCAAACTCAGCCAGAGGCAGTCCTATAGTGTCAATTGCCCCGGATTCAAACTCAGCCATGGCTGTAAGCTCCTCTGGAATTACCCGATATTCAATGCCATCTACCTTTGGCTTTTTATCAAAATATTTTATATTCTTTTTCAAAATAAGCATATCATCATGTACCCATTTGGTCAGTAAAAACGGTCCTGTACCCACTACATGCTCAGAAAAATCCTCACCCCATTTCTTCACCTCTTCCTCAGGGATAACATATCCAGCAGGCATAGCCAGAAACCCTAAAAATGGAGAGAAAGGTTTTGTAAGAACTATCTGAAAAGTATGTTTATCCTTTATCACAAACCCATTAACATCCCCATTGTCAGCTTCATCTGCACCCAATACATCCTTAAATACCCATCTTCGTGGTGATTTTGTTTTTGACAGAAGTATCCGCTGAAATGAATACTTAAAATCACTTGCCACTACCAATTGACCATTGGTAAATTCTACATCATTTCTCAGGTGAAAAGTGTATGTTTTGCCATCAGAAGAGACATCCCATGTTTTGGCAATATCACTTACAATTTTCATGCCATCTCCATATTTTACCAGACCATTGAATATCTTGGCACCTACTATTCCGCCAACCACATCTACCATTAAAGCCGGGTCAAGGGTAGTTGGGTCAGATGAAATCCTCAGTCTAAGGGTGTTGGTATCCCTTTGCGAGACACAGCTGGATAATAGAATAGTCGCCATTAGGATTATGATATATTTTGTCATAATTAGCCTCCTTTGATTTCTCAGGTATTCCTGTTCTGTGATCAGTAATCCACATGCAGGTGTTCCCCCTCTGACTCCTGCATTCTTACTACCTGAGATAATATCACAAATAAGCAGGCATGTCAATAATTTTGTTTGATATTTTCCTATGAGTAGTGATAATCATTCAGTCAATTCTTCGTGGTGTCAGGCAGCAATTCTAATTATGAAAAAAAGATTCTCGCAGAGATCGCAAAGGATTCGCAAAGAACGCAAAGGGAGAGAGAAAAAGATGAGATTTTCATCATTTTTCTCATTTCTTTATCCTTATCTCTGCGAACTCTGCGAAAAC
>JBDRAP010000308.1:0-2409 GCA_043823615.1 bacterium | reverse complement strand
TGCCTACGGCATTTATATTTGGATAATATTTATTTCTACCGATATGTTGTCCCTACAGGACATTTAAGAAAATCGATAGCTAATTTGCATTTTATCGCTGTATTCCTGTAGCTTAATACCACAACCGCACAGGTCGGAATATATCCGCAGATTTCGCAGATTATCGCAGATTAAAAGAAATTGCAAACAAATTCAACAACTAATGTCCGGTGAAATTGTAGAGATATGGTAGAGACTCAATATCTTGCGTCTCTACTACTACATGCCTTTCAGATTTTTCTTTCCCATCTCATCTGTAATCTGTGAAATCTGCGTAATCTGTGGATTAAATCCCGATTGCACAAGTCGAAGTTTTTTGAGAATCAAAACACTCTCTGCCTTACCCATATCCATCAAATAATCTTCCTATACCCTCTAACCTTAACTCAGGTCCATCAGGATAATTACGGGATGGGTTGCATGTTCTGTGTTGGGTGGCTATCATCTTAACTGTTTCAGTGATTGCCTCACCTTTAGACACATAGATCTCACCACATTCATTGCATTTTTCTTCTGTTGTATTTATCCGTTGAGCCACAACCATTTTCCCTTGAACCTCAGCATTCATTCGGGCTATCCTTAAGTGTTCAGCCTCATGCTGCCTTATCCTTTCTGCACTTTCATGCCCTGGTATTACGGTCTGCTTGCCGTCAAAGGTTTCTCCATTGGAACAGGTGTATTCTCGATTGCGGCAGGCAAGACATTGTGTTTGGATTTCAGAAACCTCATTTTTATTCATGGGATCAGTCTTGCTGAAAAAGTTAAAGATAGACTTAAATGAGTCTATTGCCCAACTATTAACAGTCTTATTGTTTTCAGGCAAAACAGACACAGGTTTAATTGGATTAATCGAAATGGATGGGTCAATCGTATCTACTTTATGAGGTATGTTTACTCTGGGCATAAAGCCAGGATGGAAATAGGCATTATAAGCCCCTCCACCAGCACCAGATATTGGAGATATTCCAGACATTGATACCTTCCTCCACTTGACACTACGGTTCTACACACAATAGAGGTATTACCCCATAGCTGTAATTCCTTAGTTATTGGTGAGAATTGGCAGTCGCAACTGACAGGTGCACTACCCCCTTTAGGTTGCGTTATTTTACCACAATACTATTCAATTACAAACTTCCCCATCTTTTGATATTTTTCATATCGTTTTTCTAATAAGACAGGAATATCCATAGCCTTTAGCTTGTTCAGGTGTTTAATTATGGCTTTTTTAATCTTTTGAGCTGCTTCATCGTAGTTGCGATGTGCTCCGCCAAGTGGTTCAGGGATTATTTCGTCAATAATTTGAAGTTCCAATAAATCTTTAGCGGTTAGACGAAGGGTTGCTGCTGCCTCTTCAGTCCTTGATCTATCATTCCATAATATAGCTGCACAGCCTTCAGGAGAGATGACAGAGTAGACAGCATGTTCAAGCATCAATACCTTGTCTGCAACACCAATAGCCAATGCCCCACCACTACCACCTTCACCAATAACCGTAGCAATAACAGGGGTTTTCAATCGGGAAAGGATAAACAGGTTCCTGGCAATTGCCTCACCCTGCCCATTTTTCTCAGCTTCTATGCCGGGATATGCCCCAGGTGTATCAATAAAGGTAAGAATGGGCTTCTTAAATCGCTCAGCAAGACGCATAATCCTTGCTGCCTTACGATAGCCCTCCGGGTTTGGCATACCAAAATTGCAGGCAATATTAGTAGGTGTATCCTTCCCTTTTTGATGAGCAATAATAAATACGGTTTCACCATCCAGCTTTGCCATGCCGGTAATTATAGCCCTGTCATCCCCAATTAGCCTGTCTCCATGAAGCTCAACAAATTCATTAAATATCCTTGGAATATAATCCATGATACATGGCCGACGAATATGTCTGGCAATCTGTGTTTTTTGCCATGGGGTAAGACTTAAGAAAATTCTTTGGATTAATTTCTCATATTCTTTTTGAAGCTGTTTTACCTCTTCTTTTGCCTTTTCTGAGGGAACAGTTGAAAGATTGGAAATCTTTTCTTCCAATTCATCTATTGGAGACTCAAATGGTAAAGATCCAGTACTCAATATATTATTCCTCCAAAATGTTAGCTTATATATCGTAACTATTCAGGTGTGAATGGTTAGGGCAGGGACAAGCCCTGCAGCTACAAGTCTCTGCAAAATAGTTGCAACTACAAATAATATAACACACCCTGTCAAAGATGTCAATAAAAATATTCTGGATCTGAATATTCGATAAAGCAAAATTGAATTCTATACTACGCCATAAAACTACCAGTAGGAGGGCGTAAAGCGGGTAAGGGGTCATTTGTTTTATCTCATGAAGGGGGGATGGGGAGATTTCAATTTTTTCAAGGGTGATAC
>JBDRAP010000307.1:0-9594 GCA_043823615.1 bacterium | reverse complement strand
ACTAAAAAAGATAATTGACTATTATAACTATTTAAGGTATAATAATAATTGTTCAGCCGTCAGATGTCAGTCTAATATAATATGATATGGAGGAAAAAGTATGTCCGAAAAATTCTGCTCCGGATATGTTGGTATAATTGGGCGACCAAATGTAGGGAAATCTACCCTATTAAACGCATTTCTTGGGGAAAAGATATCTATTGTTACCCCAAAACCACAGACTACAAGACATCGAATCATGGGTATACTTACGCTGGAGGATTCTCAGATAATCTTTTTGGATACTCCTGGGATATTAGAGCCTCATTACCAGCTTCATAAGAACATGGTTAAGTGTGTTTATCGTGTTTTAGATGAGGCAGATGTCGTTGTTTTTATGGTTGAACCTGCTCCGCTACAAGGGATGGAAAAAAGAATTATTGAACGACTATCATCTTGTCAGCAACCCGTCCTTCTGGTTATTAATAAGATTGATACCATTCAAAAGGATACTTTGCTGCCACTGATCAAAACTTATGATGAGATGAATATCTTCCATGAGATAATCCCTATTTCTGCCTTAAAACTCAAAGGGACTGACAACTTGCTAAAGACAATAAAAACCTCATTGCCAGAGGGTGAGCCATTTTATCCATCAGATATGCTTACAGACAAGCCTGAACGATTCTTTGCAGCCGAGATAATCAGAGAAAAGATATTCAAGTATTATCAGGAGGAGATCCCCTACTCTACCACTGTAGTCATTGAGGAGTTCAAGGAAAGGAAGCCAAAGGATTATATACAGGGAATAATCTATGTTGAAAGAGAGTCTCAGGAAGGAATCCTTATCGGCAAGAATGGGGCAGGATTAAAAAAGGTGTCCACTGAAGCACGAAAGGATATTGAGGAATTGATTGGCAGAGAGGTATACCTTGAGCTTTGGGTTAAAACAAGAAAGGATTGGCGTAAGTCATTGAATGCCCTGAAGGAATTTGGTTATATTGAGGGATAATTATGGTTGCAATGATTGAAGAAAAACTAGAGAGGATGAAGACATCTCTGGAAGAGATGGGGAGTGTCATGGTTGCCTATTCTGGTGGAGTAGATTCAACCCTTGTGCTTAAGATTGCCCATGATGTCCTGGGGGACAAGGTACTTGCTGTAACTGCTAAATCACCACTGCATCCTGCATCAGAGGCTGAAATAGCAGAAGAAATAGCCCTTGGATTAGGAGTACAACACCTATTTATTAAACTATCAATAAATGATTTTGCTGATAACCCAAGAAATAGGTGCTACCTCTGTAAAAAAGGACTGCTTGAAAGATTAAGCCAGATAGCCAAAGAATATGGCTTAAGCTATGTTTTGGATGGCTCAAACGCATCGGATCTTGGAGATATTCGTCCGGGAAGAGAAGCTGCAAAAGAGTTGGGTGTTCGGTCACCGCTGGAAGAGGTTGGATTGATCAAGGATGAGATACGCAAGTTGTCAA
This sequence comes from bacterium, assembly GCA_043823615.1. GTDB lineage: Bacteria > UBA9089 > CG2-30-40-21 > CG2-30-40-21 > CG2-30-40-21 > CG2-30-40-21. The sequence goes on along the minus strand of JBDRAP010000307.1, from coordinate 8,123 downwards.
AAGATATGAAACTATCTACCCATGATAAACCGTCTAATGCCTGCCTTGCCTCACGGTTTCCATACAATAAGCAAATCACCCCTGAAGGGTTACAGATGATAGAAATGGCTGAGAAATACCTCCATGCACTGGGAGTATCTCAGGTAAGGGTAAGACATTATACGAATCTTTGTCGAATTGAGATGCCTGCAGATGAGATGTACCTCTGCATAGAAAAGCAAAAAGATATTGTAGTAAAACTCAAACAGCTTGGCTATGCCTATGTAACCCTTGATCTGGAAGGGTATCGGACAGGAAGTATGAATGAGGTGTAAGGGTGGCAAAAAGGATTGTTGTAGCTATGAGCGGCGGGGTTGATTCATCTGTGACTGCTTATTTACTCAAAGAAGCAGGTTATGAGGTTATAGGTATTACCATGGACACGGGAACAGAGGGCAGGCACAGGGGTCTGCCCCTACGAGAGGCAGGTTATGAGGTTGCAGGTATTATCATGGACACCCTTGACTTGGGATGTCAGATTGAGGGATCAGATACATATTCTTCACAGGCTATTGAAGATGCCAGAGATGTAGCAGACAAGCTGGACATAGAGCATCATATCGTTGATTACAGGACAGAGTTTACACAGGAAATAATCAGTTATTTTATAGATGAATACCTGCGGGGATGCACCCCAAATCCGTGCGTTGTCTGTAATTCCAAGATAAAGTTCGGATTGCTGCTTGACAGTGCAAAGCAATTAGGGGCAGCATATCTTGCTACCGGGCATTATGCGAGAATAGAGCAAAAAGATATACGATTCGTGATTAGAAAAGGGATTGACACAACCAAGGATCAATCCTACTTTCTCTATAGGCTCACCCAGGAACAGCTATCACAGACAATCATGCCCTTAGGCAATTATCAAAAGGCGGCTGTGCGAAAAATAGCATCCCGACTTGGACTTAAAACAGCAGATAAGCCTGAATCACAAGAAATATGCTTTATCCCTCAAAATAACTATCAGGAATTCATCAGACAAAGGGCTTCAAATAGGCTTGTTCCAGGGGATATTCTCAACAGTGATGGAAATATTATTGGCAGGCATGAGGGAATTGCCTTTTATACAATAGGACAAAGGCGAGGACTGAGGATTGCAACCGGCAAACCGCTTTATGTTATTAGCATAGACCCTGATAAAAATGCTATTATTGTTGGCGACAAAAACTTGCTTTATTGCCAGAGGCTGACAGCTAAAGCGATGAATTGGGTGTCTGTACCAGGCATTACACATGGGACAGAGCTAATGACAAGAATTAGATATTTGCATAAAGAGGTCAAGGCTTTTGTTACACCCTTGAGCGATAACATGGTAAGTGTAGAGTTTTATGAGCCTCAACAAGCAATAACACCGGGTCAATCTGTAGTCTTTTATGAGAATGAGTATGTTGTTGGTGGTGGGATAATTTGCCGATAAGTCTGTAGTCTTTAAGAATAAGGGGAAAACAGTTCAGCTAACCGCAGAGGCGCAGAGACACAGAGAAAAACTTAAAGTCTATTGTCCATACGATTGATTCCATCCCTTAAGACAGAAATATTGAAATTGATCAATAGTCCATGCATTTTATCCATCATCTTTAGATAGGTTAGAATATAGTCCTCATGAATTGGCATTACTGTTTTTAATTCTATGACTTCTTTGTAAGCTACTGGCAAATCAACTTGCTTTCTAATCTGTAATCTGATTAGTTTCCATTCTCTGTGCCTCTCGCGTCTCTGCGGTGAACTATTACAAATAAGGCAGGCATTATGCTAAAAAACATTTTCAAATCAACAAAAATAGCCATAGGCTTATTAATCGTCCTTGCCTTGTCTTGTATTATCGGCACTGTTATCCCCCAGAATATGCCTGATTTCGCTTATATATCAAGATATGGAGAGACGATATATCGCTTCCTCAGGATAGCCTCTCTTACTGATGTATATCATTCATGGTGGTTTATTGGACTTCTGACATTATTGGGGCTTGATATTCTTGGCTGCTCCTTTTACAGACTCACATCCTTGTTTAATAAGAGAATTGGGGTATATATCACCCACATCAGCATCCTTATTATATTTATCGGAGGAATAACAGGTGGCTTGACAGGGTTTAAGGAACATCTTGAGATCAATGAAAAGGATACGGTCATGCTGCCGCATACGAATATTTATCTTAAGGTTGAAGACTTTAGCCTTGAATATTATCCTGATTCATCGATGCCAAAGGATTACAAAAGCACACTGACCATTATTGAACAGGGCAAAAAGGTACTGACAAAAACCATAGAGGTCAATCATCCGTTGGTCTATAAAGGGATATGGATTTATCAGGCAAGCCATGGACTGAATAAGGCAGAGAGGGTAATCATACAGGCAAGCAAGGATAACGGAAAATGGGTAAAAAAATTCCATGTCAGGACAGGGGATAAATTCCACATCCCTCAAACAAATACAACCATCAAAGTAGCTCAATTTTTGTCTGATTTTGTTATGGACGGAAAGAAAATCTACTCTCGATCAGAAAAACTCAATAACCCGGCTGCTAAGTTAGAAGTCTATGCCGGCAGCAGGCTTAAAAGTACTTACTGGGCTTTTTATAATTTCCCAAATTATCATCAGGGCAATAACATGGCTATCAATCTTAAACTCATTGGATTTGAAGCCACAGAATTTTCTGGTCTACAAATAGTAAAAGATCCATCTGTCCCAATTGTCTGGACAGGATGTGGGTTGCTGATGCTTGGGCTTATGGTATCCTTTGGGACACGACGCAAGGGATTGGGAGAATAGTCGGATATTAGAGAAGCGTTCAGCCATCAGCTCTCAGCATTCAGATAGAAACAGAAAAATCGAGAGAAAAACAAGGGAGTGAGTATGGATGTTCACTGCTACTTGTTATCTTTCGAGCTGTGCAATTAGAAATCACCACTCGTTTACAGAGAAAAACTCACAAAGGGTGTAATTCATTAATACAACCCTTGTCAGTTTCAATTACCTTGGTTATTGTTGTGCAACTATTTTTCCTAAGATATTTACACCCTTTGTGGTTCTTTCTCTTTAATTGCACAGATCGTTATTGTTTTTTTGGGAACTAATTACCTTGAAAACTGATGGCTGAACGCTTACGATATTAGTTTGACTTTGTTAATTTTGAAGATTAGCCACAGAGAACACAGAGAACACAGAGAAATAATTGTCAACACAAGCATTCTTGCCTTGCAGTAAGGGCAGCTTGCGAATTGCTCTCATAAACAATTCTGTACTCTCTCTGTACGCTCTGTGCCCTCTGTGTTCTCTGTGGCTAATCAATCAGGAGGTCAGAAGTGGATGCTTTTTGGTTTGGAACTGCTTTAATTGCCTATGGTATAAGTGCTATTCTCTATACAATACTTTCATTGTTTGACAGGCTGACTCTGGGTAAATGGGCTGTCACTGTTGCCATATTAGGCGTTATTTGCCATACTGTTGGATTAATTATACGAACGATTGCTGCAAACCATGCACCTTTTACCAATTTATATGAATCTTTGGTATTCTCTTCGTGGTCAATGGTTATATTCTATCTCATAATTGAATACCGATACAGGACAAGGGTTGTTGGCGGATTTATCATGTGGATGGCATTTTTAACCATTGGCTATGCATCGCTGCTCCACAATAGTGTGAAGCAGATAACCCCATTGGTCCCTGCCTTGCAGAGTCATTGGCTGGAATTTCATGTTGCCGCTTGTTTTCTTGCCTATGCTGCCTTTGCGGTTGCTTTTGGATACGGGATAGTATATCTCTGTAAAACAAGAGGCAGTCAGCAGTCAGTAGTTGGCGAAAATCGAAAATCAGATGATTTATCCCATGACTTAGCTATGATTGATGAATTAACCTATAAAACCGTCCGAGTAGGGCTTTTGCTATTAACTATCGGGATTGTTACTGGTGCTGTCTGGGCAAATTATGCCTGGGGGACATATTGGAGTTGGGACCCAAAAGAGACATGGGCATTAGTTACATGGCTTGTCTACATCATTTATCTTCATGCCCGCATGACCACGGATTGGCAGGGAAAAAGGGCAGCATGGCTGGCTATTATTGGCTTTATGGTGGTTATCTTTACCTATCTTGGGGTAAATTTACTCATGAAAGGGCTTCATAGCTATATATGAGGGGATATTCAATGTGGTGAAAATATATGACCATGAAAATCATCAGCCGCAATTATTAAAACAAGACAGGATAATGGGAGTTAACGCTATGTGGGGTACGATATTAACCATATTAATCGGAGGAGTGATTGGTGGTGATGCTGCTTATAATGCTATCGTTAAACACAGACTGAACCAATGGGAAAGTCATGTCAGTCGGGATGCAAATGGGATTCGTCAGGGATGTCAGGAATTCACTACAGGTAATGGGGATATAGCCTTGTTAATGGTACATGGCTTCGGAGATTCACCCGCTTTATACACAAGATTTGCCCCAGCCTTAGCTGAGATGGGGTTTACCTGCAAGGCGATGAGATTGCCCGGATTTGCTGAACCAATGACTGAATATGCCAAAACAAGCCTGAATTTGTGGCTTGAGGCATTAGATAAAGAGGTTAATCAGCTTGGACAACAGCATTCTAAGGTGTGGATTGTTGCTCATTCACTTGGTGGGGCAATTGCCATTCGTTATTTAATGGAAGATACTATCAAGCAATCATCATCTGCTAATTGCAAACAAACCCTTAATGGAGTAGATGGTGTAATCTTGCTGGCACCATTCCTTGGTGTTTCCAGTCGACGCAGCCCTTTGTTTCCTGCAAGGACATGGCATAAAATAGGAAATCGTTGCCTGTTTATTACTAAGATATTTGAAAATTACCTTCCGATAGATGCTCATGACCCTGATGCAAAGAAAAGCCATGAGGCATATTGTGACCGCTTTATCCCACGAAATATCTACAGCGAATTGTTTAAGCTTTTGGATAGCCTCAAAGAAAAGTCTGGTGAGTTTAATCTTCCAATGCTTATGATGTTATCAATAGATGATGAGGTAATAGAACCCAAGTCAGCTGAACAATTTTATCAAGAATCATCATCTACTGCCAGAGGTGCTACCTCCGCCAGAGGGGCTCCCTCTCGTAAACGCCTCATTGTTCTTGAAAACTCAGGACATGTCATTCCACTTGATTATGAATGGAAAGAGGCTGTCTCTGCTATCTCAGCATTTATTTATGAGAATAATGATGATGTAATTGGTCGATAACCGCAACAAAATTAAGCAAAACCACCTTTTCTGCCGATAATAATGATTGAGGTGATGGAAAGGATGATAAGATATAATAGGATTGTTTTCTTTTTTTTGATATTCTGCCTAATAATTCCAGTAAGCTGTAGTCTTGAGGATGTAAAAGCAATAACTGTGGCAAAAAGGAATGCTATTAATGCAGCCAAAGAATATCCTAATGCAAAATCTGCAAAAGTAGTTGCAGTAAAAAGGATGAAAAAATCAGATGATGCTGATAAATTCTTAAAAAGAAGGGGTTGGTACTGTTCGGTTGGAAGGGCTCATTCAGGAGATATTATGGTTGTAGTTCGGGTATATTGCAGGGGTTATTTTTTTGTAAACCTATCGGTTTATATGTGCGACCAACATGGAAGGATAAGAAGATAAGAGAATTTTAAGGAGTTGGAGAAAAAAACTCTCCAACTCCTTTTTTTGCACTAATTATTATTTCTCCACAATACTTTCTTCTATCTTCATCCCAAAGTGTCTGCCAGTTTCCTCCTGATATGCCAAAACCTCATCCCCATTTTTTAAGGCAACAACAGAGACAGGTTTGCCATCTATTTGACAAAGCCTTATAGTTTCTGCGTTTTGGAGGATAAGGGAAATCTCTTTGCCATTAATATCCCCTTCAATCAACATTAATGGTCGCTTTTCTATCTTTATCCTGCCAACAATAGCTGCCTGTGTTTGTCCATGATGATCAACAATCAAGGCATCATCCCCTGTCTTCAGCTCAGAAAGGTATCTTGTTTTGTTTCCGGGAACAAGAACATAGGCATGAACACCGCCGGCATTAACCCGAAATGGTCTTTGTGCCACATATGGATTCTCTATGCTTTCTGAATGAACAAGAAACATGGCTCCTGAAGAATTGCCAATCAACATCCCCTCACCCAGTTTCATATTGGTACAGGTATCGATACACACCCTATCACCCATGCCAAGTGGCTCTACCTTGGTAATCCTTGCCTTTGACAGGGTTACAGCTGGAGACATGTCTTTAATCATGTTGGCACATTTCTTTATCTCATTTAGATCATTAGTGTCAAGTAGTACCCCATCAACCCCTTTTTCCAATATCTGAATAGCTGTTTTTGCCTCAGCAGTATTCTTTACATAGGCAATCAGCCCTTGTGTTTGAGCTATGAGGTTTTCCAAGGGTATGATGGTCCAATCAGATGTCTTAATTATCAATGTCTTTGTCTTTGAAAGTCTGACAGCATCTTCCTCATCCTGTTTGCTGTTTATCTCAAATTCGATAACATCCTGTCCAAGTTTCATATCCCCATCATTGGAAATGGTTTTTATTATCCCTAATTCTCTTACCCTTTCTTCGAATCCATCCGGGATTAATAATGCATCCACACCACTTTCTATGGCAGTAGTAACAACATTCTTATCCCATGGGATAGCCTTTACCCATATTGTCTTCATATCTTTGCTCCTTTCCTTCTATAGAATAGGTCGTTATATGACTTGTAAGACCTATCCTCCTTCATTGCACACTTTCAAGCAACACATCCCCTACCCTTTCCAATGCCTTAGCACGATGACTGAGTTTATTCTTTATCTCTATCCCTAATTCAGCAAAGGTAGAGGCATAACCATCAGGGATAAAGACAGGGTCATATCCAAAGCCATGATCACCCCTTTGGGTATCAGCGATTATCCCCTCGCAGCTGCCATGAACAGTTTTTATCATCCCTTCAGGGGTAGCAATAGCTATAACACAGATAAAACGGGCAACCCTATCACCTGAATTTTTCATCCGCTCCAATAAGAGTTGATTGCGACCCTTATCATCAAGATTTTCTCCACCAAAACGAGCAGACAGCACCCCTGGCTCTCCATTAAGGCAATAAACTACAAGCCCTGAATCATCTGCCAAGGCAATCTCTTTCGTATATTCAGCAACAGTCGTAGCTTTTTTGACAGCATTCTCTTCAAAGGTTTGACCATCTTCAATAATCTCCGGGATATCTGGATACTCACTCAGAGACACCACATTCACAGTGGCATCTCCCAGTAATCTCTTTATCTCCTCAATCTTGCCCTTATTCTTAGAGGCAATTACTATCCTCATTTATCCTCCAAATCATCGGCTTACTTATTCTCATAAGCCTTTTGTAGTAAGCAAAGTTACCTGTCTTGCTAACCGTTTTGATAATCACTTAACATTATTTGTAACTATTCAGGTAACAGAATTCAGGAGTCAGAATACAAAATACAGAATGAAGACGACGACCACAAGGAGGTAGCACCTCTGGGGCAGGTCGTAGCTACAAGTTTCCCACGAATAGCTGTAGTGGCAGGGTGTCAGAGGTTCTACCTCCTTGTCCCTGCCATAACCATTCTTATGCCTAAATAGTTACCATTATTTTAATTATTAATGCTACTTCAGCTGATTCTAATAATATAGATTATTCAAAATATGATTTAAAGAATGTTAAACCAAAAATTAATGTAGAGGATGTTAATACGAAAAAAGCAATTGAAAAGGCATCTGCTGCAGCAAAAAAAGCTGAAGTAAAAAAAACTTCGTGGCAAAATTTTTTACAAATGCTTAAAAAACTGGATCTTTCTTATTCAAACTCCAAATAGTAATCCCCGCTTAATTCAACACAGAATTGTGTGTCGGCTTGTTGTAGGTATGCAACATCTTTTCTTGTGCACCGCTCCACACAGAATTCTTAATATGTTAGAAATTTAGAGTTGCTCGATTACTGTTGATTCTTTGCCTGATCTCGCCTCTTCCTGTGTATAATCTTAGATTTTACTGCTTATCTGCGATTTTATATTGTCGTGTAGTATTTTACATTCTATCACAGATACTAATA
>JBDRAP010000306.1:0-9720 GCA_043823615.1 bacterium | reverse complement strand
AATCACCCACATCCAGACAGCCTTGCCCAATTCAATACTGGAGAGTCGTGGGTCAATAATCAGGGGTGTGCCAATAAGAATCAATATCAGCCCCCATCGCATAAGGTTTTCATCTGCCAAAGCAAATAAGGTAGTACCCTTGGCAAATGCCGTTTTAGGAACATGTACTTGTTTTGTTTGTTTTTTTCATAAGAATTATCCTCGCAACCTCATCAGTGAGGAAGTATAGCAGTGCTTCAGACTAACCCCTTGATTTCATAGTAGTACACCTTGACATTAATTCTTGATAGATAGTAGTAACTATTCAGGCATAAGAATAGCTAAAGCAAAGCAAGTAGTAACATCCTTGGCATATGCAAAAGGCGACCACAAGAGGAGAGCACCTCTGGCAGGTCGCAGCTACAAGTCTCTACAACTAACTGTAGCTGCAGGGCTTGTCCCTGCCTTAATCATTCTTATACCTGAATAGCTACAATTTATTTATATCATAATCTACTATATTTGTCAAGCAAAAATTGGTAATAGGTCAATAACCTCAATGGAAAGGCTATGCAATGCTCTCACTATTTTAATATTACAACACAGAGAAAAATAATTGACAAAGAGTGATATTTCTGATAGAATTATGTACCTATTCAGGTGTAAAAAATGGTTAAGGCAGGGACAAGGGAGTAGCACCCTGCAACTACAGCTATTCGTGGGAAACTTGTAGCTGCGATCTGTCATAGGTGATCGCCGTCTCCACTGCTGAATTCTGACTCCTGAATTCTATCTCCTTGATACCTGAATAGTTACAACATAATCACAATAAATGGAGGTTGATATGGACGGTTTTGCATTGGTTCTTTGTGGAGCAGCATTGGCTGCAGCGTTGCCTGGTTGTGGTTCTTCTATTGGCTGTGGGGTTGCCGGACAGGCAGGGGCAGGGGTTGTAACTGAAGATCCTGAAAAGTTTGGACGATTACTCATCCTGCAGGCATTGCCCGGTACTCAAGGGATTTATGGATTGGTTGGCTTATTTTTGGTATTCAATAAATTGACTGGTATTGATTCAGCAGCCATAAGCATGAGTCAGGGGTGGCAGATAATATTTGCTTGCCTGCCATTGGCTATAACCGGGTTGGCCTCAGCCATATATCAGGGTAGATGTGCAGCCGCAGGGTGTAGTGTAGTGGCAAAAAAACCAGAAGAGGTAGGCAAGGCAATGGTCTTTGCGGTAGTTGTAGAAACCTATGCTATATTCGGCTTGCTTGCTACTATTTTGCTTCTTGGAAATGTTAAGTTAGGATAAGTATATAGTCGATAGTCTTGCAGTCAGGAAGTCAGGGATCCTTGACTGCAAGACTATATAGGAGAAGATATCGCATGGCACTTGAAGACATTCTTCATCGAATTCAAAAAGAGGCACAACAAGCCGCAGGATCAATTACGGCTGAAGCAGATAAACAGGCAGAATCCATAATTGTTGAGGCTCAACAACAAGCTGATAAGCTTAAACAAAAACTATGGGAAAAAATACGGAAACAGATAGAAGAGAAGAAGCAGCAAAAGCTTACTATGGTCAGACTCGAATGCCGGAAGCAGTTTTTGCAGGAAAAAGAGTCGCAGATTGAAAATGCCTTTTCCAATGCCATGGATTATCTGACGAGTCTGAACGATACTGATTATTTGGATCTGGTGAATAAATTATTGCTTTCTGCCGTCAAACCAAACGAGGATGAGGCAGCACACTTGGCAGCTGCTGTTTGCGTGAACAAGGAAAGGCGGCAACTGATTGATGAGGTGCTCAAGGGAGTGAATGCCAAGATTGGTAGCAGCCTGCACCTTTCACCGCAAGATGCATCTATTAAGGGAGGGTTTATCCTTCAGTACGAAAGGCATGAGTTGAATTATAGCTTTGAGGCAATGCTGCACCATGTTCGGGAGGATATAACGCGGGATGTTGCGGAGATACTATTCCAGTAAGCGTTCAGCTATTCAAGCGGTCAGCATTAATTGTGAATCTGTTCCATTTCTGCAGATTCGCAATTTCGCTATTTCAAGATTCAGGAAGGCGTATTTACCTTGATGTTATGGTTGGAGTTCAGGCTTTAGCCTTTCACTGCTGATAGTTGATAGCTGACGGCTAAACGATTATATATGCAATCCGATAAATAACTTGACATAATAATTGTAGGGACAGGGCTTGTCCCCCCCTGCATTCGCAGGGGGGCAGGCTCTGTCCGTGAAGGCAACGAAACAACGGACACCCACAAGAGGAGAGCACCTCTGGCAGGGATGTCCCTACAAGATATGTCAACTTAATTAATGGATTGCATATACTTAACCGCCCCATTCTTACACTACTCAAGGAGACAGCAATGATTGATACAAGATATGCCTATGCTGTAGCAAGGGTTAGGGCATTGGAAAATTATCTGTTAGACAGACCAGCAGTAGAACGGTTAATCTCTGCTGAGGATGGAACAAGGATATTATCTATCCTGCAAAATACAGAATATGCTGAGTCGTTCAAGGATGCAGAAAATCCATTTGATTTTGAGGATGGGCTGAGTAATGAGCTGAACAAGGTATTGAGTTTTCTTGCGGCATTATCTCCTGAACAGCATTATATTCACCTTCTTCGCATTCCCCATGACTTTTACAACCTCAAGATATTGCTTGAAACAAAATATTCTGGTGAGCCTGTAGATGAACCATTTAGTATGCTTGGGCTAATACCCTTAGAAAATCTTCAGGCAATGATTGAAGGGAAATGGGGAAATGCTCCAGAATATCTAAAAGAGGCTTCCCAGCAGGTTATTATGGAAATGGAGGAAAGAGGGAGCCCCTCTGGCGGAGGCAACACTTCTGGTGGAGGTAGCACCTCTGGCAACAGAGAGGTATTTCAGATAAGTCAAACCATTGATAAAGTCATGTGGCAATATTTGACATCTGAAGCAAGGAAGAGTAAAAATATCTTCTTGATTACTTATTATCAAAAGCAGATTGACATTATAAACATCCATACATTTCTCAGGCTAACCCATGCTCAGGTTGAGGCAGACTATCTTCGACAGATGCTTTTTGATGGTGGAAGTATAAGCAAGGATTTTTTCCTTAAGCTCTTTAATAAATCATGGGATATATTTTCAGAGATTAAGGATTATCAGGATCTGGTTATGGACGGTTGGGCTGAAGAAAGACTATTCTGGAAGTATGAGGTTGTCTCGGATAATCACATTCTTAATTACCTAAAACAGGCTAACCTAATATTTTTTGGTCCAGAGCCATTAATCAGATATTATTTCCTGAAAGAGATGGAAACAAACCTGTTAAGAATAATCTTTGTAGCTAAGCTGAATCATTTATCAGAGGATAAGATACGGATGAGATTGAGGGCAAACTATGTCTAAAATAGCCATTATTGGGGATAAGGACACTATCTGGCCATTCAAGGCAGTCGGGTTTATTATCTATGCAATAAAAGATATTAAGGATGCAAACGAGGTTTTCAAGGGTATGCTGGGGAAGGAATATGCCATTATCTTTGTGACTGAGGATGTGTTTAAGCAATGTGAGCAACAGATTCAGGAGATACATGCCTTACCCTTGCCAGCAGTTGTTGTCTTGCCCAATAATCAGGGAAGCCAGGGAATTGGACGCAAACGGCTGCAACAAATACTTCGGAAAGCTGTAGGAAGTGATATTGTGTAGGATTATTTACTGCAATAAATAGGGACGAACAGCCGTTCGCCCCTACCTGACCATCTGTTGACTATCCAAACAGATACGCCTCGATGAATGGGGTAACATCCCCATCCATTACCCTTTGTATATCACCCATCTCAAAGCCGGTACGATGGTCTTTAATCAAGGTATATGGTTGAAAAACATATGACCTTATCTGACTTCCCCAGGCTATCTCCTTTTTTTCACCCCCAAGCTTAGTCATCTTTTCTTGTTGTTGTTCCTCTTGATATTCATAAAGCCTAGCTCGCAAAACATGCATGGCACTTGCCTTGTTTTTATGCTGAGATCGCTCATTCTGACAGGTAACAACTATTCCGGTAGGCAGATGAGTAATGCGAACAGCTGAATCAGTCACATTTACATGTTGTCCGCCTGCTCCGCTTGAATGATAGGTATCAATCCTCAGATCATCCTCATTTATCTCTACCTCAACATCTTCTACCTCTGGCATAACAAATACTGAGGCAAAAGAGGTGTGCCTTCTTTTATTGGCATCAAATGGAGAGATCCTGACTAATCGATGGATACCCTTTTCTGCCTTCAGGTATCCATAAGCATATTTCCCTGTTACCTCAACAGTAACGCTTTTAACCCCTGCCTCATCACCCGGCAAAAACTCAATAATATTTGTTTGATACCCCTTATTCTCCATCCATCTAAGATACATCCGAAGCAGCATGGATGCCCAGTCACATGATTCTGTCCCACCTGCCCCTGGATGAATGGACAAAAAGGCATTGCTTATATCATGCGGTCCGGACAATGCCATGCTAAACTCCAGTGCTTGAATATCTTTCTGCAATGTATCCAGATTGTTCTCAACCTCCATGACAAGTGATGTCTCATTCTCTTCTGTGCCAAGCTGGATTAGAATATCTATATTTTCTATTTCTTTAACAAATTTAAGGTATGGCTCTATTTGCTCCTTTAATTGTGCCATTCTTTGCATAATTGTCCGGGCAGTATCTGAATTGTCCCAAAATTCATGATGTATTGTTTGAGCTTCTATGGTGTTAATCTCTTTCTGTGCTGCATCTACATCAAAGAGACCCCCTTAGATTTTCTATCCTTTTGGATATTTGTTGTAATCTTGATTGTAATTCAGTAAACATATATCCTCCTTTTGGATAATAATCATCCCTTGTAATTTAATTAGTGATTCATGTGATTTTGTGTGTGAGACAGAGGGCAGGCACAGGGGCCTGCCCCTACACAACAGGAAAAACAATCCTGCATGTATTCCCCTGTAATTCAATACTGCCATGATGAACATTGATAATATCCTGACAAATATCCAATTTAGCACTGCCTTCAAAATCCTTATAGCTTGTTTTTCCGACATCGCTAATCTCAATCACTACATTATTGCCTGCTGCATAACATCCAACATCCATATCGCCATTTTTAACAAGGCATATCCTGTGCTGAATAATAGAAGATAATGCCATATGTATAGCCTTCCAATCAATTAGTACACGGGGAATATTTTCACCAAATTTTAACCTAAGATTTATTTGCGGATAATCTTTAGCACACCCCTCTAAAATCTCTTCAAGAAGAGGGACAATATCGTGTGGCGTTTGCGTAAGGTTGGAAGACGCAACCTGTGAGAATTCATCAGTTAGTTTATCCATCTCTTCTATGATAAATTGTGATGCCTCATCCAATATCTCAGAGATATCAGGGGTTTTATTTGGATACCTTTCCTTAATCCGCTCTACTAATATTCTGGCTGGTGTAATCGGCTTTTTAATCCCATGAGATAACATCATTGATGCCTCTTGCCATGTTCTCCTGCGGACAACATCCTTTAACTCATCTTGATTTGTCTTTAAGGAATTGGTCATCTGGTTAAAGGCTTTTATCAGCCGTTTTATCTCAAGCGGTGACCCCGAAGCCTCCAGATTAGTCAATAGATTTCCATTAGACACATCACGGGTTGCCTTAGTCAATGCCCGCAACGGTCTAACAATCCAGATAATAAATGCCCAACCAAGAAAGATAGAAATAAAGAAGACAGCTACAGAAAGCAGAATACTATAGTTAATAATCTGTTGCTTTATTGGTGACTTAATTGCCTGAAGCTGTCTATATATCTTTAATGCCTCTTTTGCTTGATCATAGTGTTCCGTAGATGGGGCATACTGTATGGCTGATTCAAGCGTGTCTTCGATGTCCTTTTGTGCCCAAATATCAATACTTTCAGAAACAAGCTTTACAGAGAATATGGTAAGCGGCAAAATAGAAATAAGGATAATAACAATAAGACCAAGAAGCAATCTGTACTGTATACGCATAATATTTCCCCTAAAAATGCAAAGATAAAAGAAAGACACAAAGCAAAGAAATCCATAAAGACAAGAGAAGGTAACCGTTCAGCCACAGAAGGCACATGAGAACACTTAAGTTATCCTATCCTGTTAATTTATCAGATAGTAAGTTAGTGGTTCACAACATTTGATTTTAGTGAAGATCCACCCCCTGCCCCCTCTCAAGAAGGGATTTACACACCTCGCGTCCTTGCTCGCAGCCACCCCTCTCAAGAGGGGATTTCCACCCACTGCTCTCGCTGGCGGGGTTCAGGGGACAGGAAGGACAATGGTTCACTGCTCTCTCCGTCAAATATCCCCCGCTGGCGGGGGTAGGGGGGTGAATAAGTCCCCTCTTGAGAGGGGGTTAGGGGGTGTGTTCTTCGTCTTATCCATGAATCCAAATGTCTAAGCGTAAAATAGTTACATCAGAAATATTTGTTCCTTAAGTGTTCTCATATGTCCTCTGTGGCTGAACGGTTACGCTATTTTAGTCTATTAATAATCCTGCCCAACATTTCCCTATATGGTTTTTGGGAAGTAAAGACACTTCTCCTTTCTGCAGTGAGGATGATTTTTATTAGAGTAGAAACAGGAGATCCTTTCACGATGAATTGGCAAATGAACATTGAGGTACTCCTTTGCCGAATTGTAGCCCACACCAAGAGCGGTACGAACAAAGCTCTTACAACACATTGGACCAACATCATTGGCAATAGTATCAATCGTACGTGCCACAATATGCATAGTAATCGCAGATTCCCTATCTTTTGAACATTTTGCCCCTAAAATAACACTGAAAGCAGCTCCAATCCCTATGGCTACACCACAGACACCCGTAAGGGCACAGTACGGGGGCATGGATTGTTTTTGCGTCCTATCCATAGCCTCGATGATTTGTTCGTTGGAAATGTCCAATGTACCATCATTCTTTATCGCTGTCATGAGCGATGCAGCAGCAATCAGGGCATGTTCACAACCCAAAAACGGTATCTTGGGATGAGATATAAGCAATTCTGCTATTGCCAATGGATCTTTTTCTTCTGTGACAATGGCGAGATCCTTAATAAGTTCAAATGCCCCCTTTCCATGACACTCATTGCAGACATAGTGCCCCTTAGGACAGCGGACATACCCCGCTTCTTCCTTACCGCAGTAGTTACAAACACACTTGACCGCAGTTTCTAAGTATTCCAAGGAAGCAGCACAAACCATGCAGTTTTCTGCTTTTTTTTCTTCGCATTTGGAATTACAGCATTTATTACCCATTACAATACCTCCTATTTATAGACTTCTACAAGTCGATTCGTTGCGATAGTTGAAATCATTGATTCTTCATAAGTTACACTAATCAGAGCATAATTGGACATTCAGCTTTTGCATCAATTTACAACTAATTGATTTCATTGGTGTTATCGGTGTTACCTTTTTCCGAAAATCAACCATCAAAACCATAACATCTTCATAGACAATAAGTTAGGCAGAACAGACAATGTCCAAAAACAATACCATCTTGGGGCTTAATTTGGAAAAGTCTGGATTAAGGTTTAATTGCCGTGAACTTGATACTAACAATTTTACCTTGAACAGCTTCAATATCTTTTTCATCGGGCGCAGGGGTAAAATCTGTTCCCGGACAAGTAGACATCGCTATCAGTTCTTCCGAGGTAAAGAGGTGGCGGTTTACTATTTCAATATGCTTAAAACCAGCTTCCTCGACTATCTTCAAATAATCTTTTTCCTCAATAGCTCCTCCCAATATCCCTGCCCATGTGGACTGAAACCGTTTTCTTACATCAGGGCTTATTGTTTCCGTAAAGACAATATCGGAAATGGCTATTCGTCCACTAGATTTCAAGATTCGAAAGGCTTCTCTGTAAACCGCATCTTTATTGGGGCATAACACAATAACACAGTTGGAGATAACGACATCCGCAAGACTATCTTGCAACTTTAATTTTTCGATATCCTGTATATAGAATTCTATCTTTCTATCCTGAAGACCAGCTTCAGCCACTGCTTGTTTTCCTTTCTCAATCATTTGAGGTGCAATATCTACTCCGATTACTCTTCCTTTTTTTCCGACTTCATGAGACGCTAAAATCACATCTATACCAGCTCCACACCCTAAATCTACTACCACTTCCCCTGTCTTGAGTTTCGCAAAATTAACAGGATTACCACAACCTAAAGCAAGATTATTAGCGGTCTTGGGGACCAAAGATAGATCTTGTTTGTCGTAGAGTTCCTCAATTTGTTTCTTTCTGATAGAGCAAGGATTTCCAATATCTGCGTATTTTTCAGCGAATTTTCCGTAACGATTTGCCACAAGATTCTTAATTTCCTCATCAGTCATTTTCTTGAGTTCTTTTTTAAGGATTTGCTCAGATAGAGATGGTTCACCGATGCCTTGAAGTATGGCACTTTTGCAGTAAGATTCTGCATCTTTGACCTCCATGCCACGAGAAAGTGACCACTTACAACAGTTGGCATAAACATTTTTAGCCTCTTCTTTAACAAGATTCCAATGTTCTTCAATATCTTTTTGTGGTATGTTATACCTTTTGCTTAGCTCCTTAAATTTGGCTTCAAAATTATCCTTAATTTGTTCCTTGCCCATTTCCGCAACCTTAGCCTTAAAACCAGCTATCTTGAGAGCTTCAATTAGCTGTTCAGTGGTTACCTGACCATGTACAACTTCAACTTCAGCTATACCCCTCTTAAAACATGCGGACACTTTCTTAACCCCTTTAATCTCTGACAAAGCCTGTTCTACCATAGGAATACAGCAAGCAGAAGTCATTCCTTCAATTTTTAATGTTACTTTTTCTAATTTCTGCTCAGCACCGCCATAAGCTATAGCGGTTAACAATAGACCAAAGACGACAAAAATACAAACTCTTTTCATAATTTAACATCTCCTTTCTTACATTGACTTAATTGCGTATAGAAACCGTAAATACTTTTGTTTCTTAAAGTTTTGACGGCTTTAATATGAGTTATAACTTATCCCAAAAATCCGAAATAGCTTTCTTTATGTCACTACATAGTGGTTCAATATTATCTATCAGCTCCAGCATCTTTTCGCCTCAACCTCACACCTATGTACGATGTATTACTGTTACGGCTTCAAGACAACCCTGCATTCAGCCTTTGGCTTTTTATAATCCCACAAAGCAGGGATCAAAAATTCTCCCCCTCGCAATGCCTTCATCTTAATTGGCAATAATTCTGCTGTTATTTGCAGACAATACTCTTTACAAGGGATTATCTCCTGAGCCGAAAGAATGGCTGTATCCACGCTACTCATCCTTTCTCTCATCTCTTTTCCATTCCTTGTCTGAATATTTTTTTCTTTTTCAGAACAAATAACAGTATACTCCTGTTTTGCCACATCATAGACAACAGAATGAGTAATTTCACAAGTCTTAATTAATTCGCTTCCCTGCTTTAAGACAAGTTCAAACCTTATCGTTACCTTTGTGCCACTATGGATTAATTCTGTCAGCTCCTCTGGAAATCCATACAACAATCGTTCATTGATTATCACCTTATTATCATTTATATTCATCTGGGGTGGAGCAAGCTTTACCGGAGAGTTAGAGAAAAATACCAAAAAGCTGCTCATAATAGCCAGAATCTTTGATGCCCCTATCAGCGTTTCCATTCATTCTCCTTT
>JBDRAP010000305.1:0-2615 GCA_043823615.1 bacterium | reverse complement strand
CGAGAAAAAACTTGAACATCGAGTTTACGCAAGCTGAAGCCTGCGACTACCACTGATAGCATATCTCAAAAATAGTTAAATGACCAATAAATCAAGGAGGCAATAATGAATAAAACAGCATTAATTACAGGTATTCGCGGGCAAGATGGGGCATATCTTGGAAGGCTTTTGTTGGAAAAGGGGTATACGGTTTTCGGGGCTGACAGAAGAAGCGGTGATTCGAGCAACTGGAGGTTAAAAGAGTTAGGAATAGAACAAGACATCAAAATTGTTTATATGGATCTATTGGAGTTTGAAAACATCTATAGAATAATAGAAAGAATTCAGCCCGATGAGATCTATAACTTAGCCGCTCAAAGCTTTGTTCATACCTCCTTTGAACAGCCAATCCTGACCTCAGAGGTGAATGCTATTGGTGTCTTGCGATTGCTGGAGATAATCAGGACACTGAAGCCTGAGGCAAGATTCTATCAGGCTTCTACAAGTGAGATGTTTGGTGAGGTTCAATCCATTCCTCAGACAGAAAAAACACCATTTTATCCAAGAAGCCCATATGGGGTTTCAAAGTTGTTTGCTCATTGGGCTGTTGTAAATTACAGGGAATCCTATAATATGTTTGCCTGTTCAGGGATATTATTCAATCATGAGTCTCCATTTAGGGGATTAGAATTTATTACCAGAAAAATGACCTATGGCATCGCGAAAATAATACATGGGTTGCAGGAAAAGATTGTGGTAGGCAATTTAGATGCCAAAAGAGAGTGGGGGTATGCTAAGGAATATGTAGAAGGGATGTGGCTCATGCTTCAGCAGGAGCAGGCAGATGATTACATCTTAGCCACTGGAGAGACTCATACGGTAAGGGAATTTATAGAATATGCCTTTGATTGTGCAGGATTTAGGATACAGGGGGAAGGGCAGGGTGTTGAGACAAAAGGGAGTGTTGAAAACACAGGCACGGTATTACTAGAGGTATCGCCAGAATTTTATCGACCTGCTGAAGTAGATCTATTAATGGGCGATCCCTCTAAGGCTAAAGAAAAACTTGGCTGGCAGCCAAAAACCAAGTTTGGAGAGCTGGCAAGAATGATGACCGAGGCAGATATTAAAAGGGTGAAGGAGGAAAAAAGATGAAGGGAATTATCCTTGCGGGAGGAAGCGGGTCAAGGCTCTATCCTGTAACTATTAGTGTTTGTAAACAGCTTTTGCCTATTTATAATAAGCCTATGATATACTATCCACTCTCTGTGCTCATGCTTGCCGGCATAAGAGAGATTTTGATAATCTCAACCCCCCAGGATTTGCCAAGGTTCAGGGATATATTTGAAGACGGTGGTCATCTTGGATTAAGTATTAGCTATCAGGAACAGCCTTCACCAAATGGACTGGCAGAGGCATTTATGCTTGGTGATGAATTCATAGGCAATGATGATGTCTGTCTTATACTGGGGGATAATATCTTTTATGGCCACGGATTAACCGAAATGTTAAGAAAGGCAGCCTCAGATGTAGCCACCAAAAAGGGGGCAACAGTGTTTGGCTACTATGTGACAGACCCTGAGCGAGATGGGGTGGTTGAATTTGATGCGAATGGAAGTGTTTTATCTATTGAGGAAAAACCAAAGATGCCTAAGTCCAACTATGCTGTTACCGGGTTATATTTTTATGACAATACTGTTGTTGAAATTGCTAAGAATATCAAACCCTCATGGAGGGGAGAGCTTGAGATAACAGATGTAAACAAGAGATATTTAGATGATGCCAATCTCAGGGTTGAGCTTATGGGAAGGGGGTATGCCTGGCTTGATACAGGAACGCATGAAAGCCTTTTTGATGCTGCAGGATTTGTCGAAGCCGTCGAAAAAAGGCAGGGGCTAAAGATAGCCTGTATAGAAGAGATAGCCTATTTGCTGGGGTATATCGATAAGGAGCAGTTGTTAAGGCTTGCAGAACCTTTGAGCAAGAATGAGTATGGACAATATCTTTTGGGGTTGGCAGGGTAATAGTTTGGTAACTATTCAGGTGTGTAGAAGTCAGAATCCAGAATATAGGAGTCAGAAGTCAGAATGAAGACGGCGACCACAAAGGTTGCAGCTACAAGTTGCTCACGAATAACTGTAGCTGCAGGGCTTGTCCCTGTTTTAATCATTCTTACACCTGAATAGTTATGACAATTTTAGACAAGTTGCAAATTCATCAGGAATTACTGGTGATGTATGAAGTGGAGGAAGCATGTCATTTGATTTTAAGCAATTATCTCTGCCTGATGTTATCCTTATAGAGCCAATGGTAGTTACAGATAAAAGGGGTTTTTTTATGGAAACCTACAAATACTCTGATTTTGTTAAAATGGGGATAACAGAGAAATTTGTTCAGGATAATTATTCAATGTCTATAAAATCTGTGTTAAGGGGTCTCCATTATCAGGAAAATCCTAAGGCGCAGGGTAAGCTGGTTCGTTGCTTAAAGGGAAGGATACTTGATGTAGCTGTTGATATAAGAAAGGAATCGGCTAACTATGCACAATGGGTTGGTGTTGAGTTGTCTGAAGAAAATCACCAGATGCTTTACATTCCAGTTGGTTTTGCCCATGGATTTCTTGTTTTAAGTGAGAC
>JBDRAP010000304.1:0-7165 GCA_043823615.1 bacterium | reverse complement strand
AGGGGTTAGGGGTGTGTAATGTTCTCCACTAAAACAGAAGATACCTTTTGCTAAGCAATTCCCCCCACTTCACTGACCCATTACTTTAGTAACTATATAGGTGATAAAAACTGTTTACAGTTATTTTTTAACTGACTGAATGCTTACCTGAATAGTTACTATTTTGGTAGCTATTCAGACGGCAGAATGATTGTAGCTGCAGGGCTTGTCCCTGCTGACTAACTGACATACAGGAAGTAACCACAAGGGTTGCAGCTACAAAGATCCTTGAATAATTGCGACCTGTGCAATCGGAAGCATGGGATATATCCACAGATTATGCAGATGGCACGATATATTAAAGATAATTGCAACGAAAAGGGAAAGAATCACAAAGGGTGTAAACCTATAGGGAAAATAATTGCAACAAAACAGGAGTAATTGCAAATAAGAGGTAGCACCTCTGGCGGAGATAGCATCTCTGGCGGAGGTAGCACCTCTGGCGGAGATAGCATCTCTGGCGGAGGCAGCACTTCTGGCGGAAGAGTCGTTGACAAGAATTGTATCCTTAGGGTTTACACCCTTTGTGGTTCTTTCTCTGCAGGCGAGTGCCAAATTTCCATTCCGTAACAGACTGTCGAATAATTGTAACTGTTATGGTATCAGGGGTGCTACCATCTCGTGGTCGCCGTCTCTCTTCTGAATTCTTATTACTGAATAGTTACGGCACAGATTAGAATGTGCTGATTAAAACAATGGAGGCATATAGAAAATTGACAACCCTAATAAACTTAGACAGACTTCCTGAAAGAGTAAGTGGATTAATTGCACCCTATGTTTCAAAATTAATCGGGGTCTATGGGGCAAATCTTAAGAGTATAATGGTTTATGGAAGTGCTGCACAGAAAGAAGACTTTGTGCCGGGACGCTCAAATATCAATGTGCTGGTTATCCTCGACGAGATTACCATGTCAGACCTGAAGAAGGGTGCTAAATTAGTCAGCATAAGCAAAAGATATGAAAAGATTACTCCCTTGTTTCTTACATTGCAGCATATAAATTCATCCTCTGATGTATTTCCAATCGAATTTCTGGAGATGAAAGAGAACCATGTTCTTCTCTATGGGGATGAAATCTTTGATTCGATAATAATTCATCCGGAAAATATCAGGCTGCAATGTGAGTCTACATTAAAGGGACAGCTTATCAAGCTAAGACAGGCATATCTTGAATTAGCGGCAACACCTAAGTTGCTGGAAAGATTGATGATAGATTCTATGACCGGGTTGATGCCAACATTAAGAAACATCCTGAGATTAAAGGGAAAGGCAGTGGTAACAATTAAAAAGGATGAGATAATAAACCAACTGAAAGAGGAATATGCAGTAGATGTTGCACCCTTGTTAAAGGTATTGCACAGCAAATTAAAGATGGCAAAATTGGTTAAGGGTGAGGTAGAGTCTGTGTTTGAACAGTATCTGGATGTAATCCAATGTCTATCCAGAGCAGTAGATAAATTAACACTGGGTAAGGGGTTGTAATGGGAAATGCAGGGGTACAACATTATCAGGCTAATCATCGCTGTGATTACAAAGTGATGAGTGTTTTTCTTGTGCTTTGCCTTTTTTTTGCCAATCATGTCCATGCTAAGGAAGAGATAAAATTTCCAGAGTCTGTTGGATATGTCAATGATTTTGCCAATATAATCCCGGAGAATTGTCAGTTCAAGCTCAATCAAATGATAACTGAATTACACCAGAAGGCTCAAGGAGCAGAGGTAGCAGTAGTAACGGTTCAAAGTATAGAGCCATTATCCGTAGATGAATATGCACTTAAGCTGTTTGAAAAATGGGGTATAGGCAAGAAAGGGACAGATAATGGTGTGCTCTTTTTGATTGCCGTAAAGGAACGCAAGCTAAGGATAGAGGTAGGGTATGGGTTAGAAGGGGCATTGCCGGATGGTAAGTGTGGAGCGATACGGGATAGATTCATTCTGCCTTACTTCAAGCAGGGTGATTTTGAGAATGGGATTTATTCTGGTACCTTAGCCATTGTTCAGACCATTGCTAAGGAGTATCAGGTTGAGATAGGGGCAGGGGATTCTTCGCAAGACGAGAAACCCATGCGAAATGAATACCACTCATCATCTAAGAGTGGATTATCCCAATTTCTTTTACTCTTATTTCTTGCACCGTTTATTATCCTGAAATCGCTTTTTTTCCCATCAGGCAGAAGAAGCCATTATAGCCTTGGTGGTTTTGGCGGCAGCAGCTTTGGTGGATTTGGGGGTGGATTTGGAGGTTTTGGCGGCGGCATGAGTGGCGGCGGCGGGGCATCAGGGGGATGGTAAAGGTGTATGTGGACGATATGAAGGGAAATAAATAATGAGAGAAATAGACAGGATATTGCAACAATTAGAAAACCATATTCAAAAAGGAATCTACGAACAGGTAGAAACCGATAAGATTGAAATTAA
This sequence comes from bacterium, assembly GCA_043823615.1. Taxonomy (GTDB): domain Bacteria; phylum UBA9089; class CG2-30-40-21; order CG2-30-40-21; family CG2-30-40-21; genus CG2-30-40-21. The sequence continues at coordinate 4,710 of JBDRAP010000304.1, read as the reverse complement.
AGACTTATCAACCGGCGATAACTGGAAAGAACTCTATAAAACAACTTGTGCCTTTCTCAATACAAGGGGAGGCATTATCGTTATTGGCATTAAAGAAGATGTCAAACAAAAACAACTCAGGTTTACTAAGTTTAATCCGAACAATGAAAACAAGATAAAACAGTTGCCCATTAATAATTTTACTGATGATAACAATGGATTAATAGAAGACTTAAGTGAGTTTATCAGGCCAGATTTGATGGAATTGCGACCTTTTCTGGACGGTCAGGTATGTTTAGTATTTGTTGAGAAATTGCCTGATGAACAGAAGTATGTTCTATACAATGGAGAAGCCTATGAAAGGCAGTTAACCGGTGATAAACTTATTCCGACAGATAAAATTATGGCACAAAAAGAACTGAAGGCAGTATTGCAAAATGCCAGAGAATTGCAGTTTGTTCCAAACGCAACCCTTAATGAATTGGATATTGATAGACTGAATGAATATATTTTACGATTGAACAAGGATATTAATGTAGAAACCTTGAAATCTGATATTTCCTCTGCAATATCGTTTCTAAGCCGTAAAAAATTTGTCAGGGATAGCAATCCTACATTATTAGGTATGCTTGTTTGTGGTAAGCATGTTTATGATTATATAGGAGGCCGCTGCCAAGTCGATTGTTTCCTGGATACAGGTATTGAGGTGGCTAATGATAAAAAGGTTTTTAAGGACAATATTATTAACTTAATGGAAAATAGTTTTGGTTTTGTTTTTAGTAAAACAGGAACGGGTATTAGTATGGAAAAAGGTGGCTCTATATTATTTGAATATCCTGAAAGAATTATTCGTGAAACCGTTAACAATGCTTTGGCTCACAGAGATTATAGCAGTGATAAATTTACAAATATCACTATCCTGCCAAATAAGCATATTGAGATAAGAAACCCTGGTCAGTTTAAGCAGGAACAATTATTAAGATTTGAGGAAGTAATTTTTGTAAGACGAATTATTCCCATACCTAAAGCACAAAATCCGAATTTGGCAGATGTGTTGAAAACTTTCGACAGATGGGAGGGTAAAGGATGGGGTATGTCATCTCTGATAAACGCTGCTCTTGACAATTCTATTGATATGCCGTATTACAGATTATATACTGAGAATGATATTGGCTTATTCATTCAAAAGGGTAAAGTTTTAGATGATGAAATGACAATTTGGATAAATAGTTTTTCAAAATACATCAGGCATAAGACAAACGGAAGAGAATTGACAAATGAACAAAAAACTGTACTTGCTTATTTCTATAAATCGGAATTACTAAACAGGCTGGAACGATATACAGTATTACTTACTTATGATAATAATCATTGTGAAGTTATCAGGGATTTAGAAACCTATGGTATTATTATGAAGCTATCTTCCAGTCCGACACTATACCCTGTTTATGTAGTTGACAGAACATTAGTCAATCGGGAATTTTCAACAGAAATGAGGGCGATTTTTGGAGAAGAATATGATTATCTTAATAATGAAATAAAAACACTTCTTGATGTAATTCACCAACACAATGAATTCAGTATGGTTACGGAAGTAAGTGCCAACTTGCTTGGAAACTATTTATACTTAAGAAATAAAAAAACTATTACAGATGTTAAGGACTATGACATATTTAAAAGAAAAGTAAGAAATCAAATTAATAAATTGGAAAAGAAGGGTTATATTGTCAGAAAAGAACCGGGTAAACCTAATTATTTGATAAATAGTAGCTATTTAATGTAATTATTTAACACAGAGAACACAGAGAAAGAGGAGGTAATAGTTCAGCTAACCGCAGAGGCGCAGAGACACAGAGAAAAACTTAAAGTTTATTGTCCATACGATTGATTCAATCCCTTAAGACAGAAACATTGAAATTGACATTGTAAGCTACCGGCAAATCAACTTGCCTTATACTCGACAGGCTGTTACGGAACTAAAAATCAGTGGCAATGTCATACCATATATAGTACTTGCTGCTGAGATTGGCACAATATGCTGTATGCTTCTTGTGCCAAATTCCCATTCCGTAACAGCCTGTCGAGTTCCAAGTTTTTTCTCGACACAACCTCGATGAGTACTCGATCTTGTCATCTCGAGGAGTACTCGACGAGAGATCTCAAGAACTGAGTGAATATAATAAAAGTTATGATGTAGTGGTTTGAGATTTCTCCCGGAGTTTACCCTGAGCGAAGCGAATGGGGTCGAAATGACAAAGAAGGGTCGAAATGACAGAAAGTGGGTGTCCGATTTCTACACAGGTTAAAAAACTTGAACATCGAGTTATACCAATTAGTCTTTTTCTGTGATCTGATTAGTTTCCATTCTCTGTGCCTCTGCGTCTCTGCGGTGAACTATTACAAAAATTGACATTAAACTCTGTGTAACTCTGTTTTCTCTGTGAACTCTGTGTTAAATATAATTCAAAGCTGCTAAATAATTACCAAAGGAGGACAACATTTATGAAAAAAGGCTGTATGATTGGGTTAGGGGTGGTTGGTGTACTGATTCTGGTTATGGTTATGATTGGGAGCTGGGTATTTTCTTACTATAATCAAATGGTTAGCAGCAAGGAAACAGTAACCTCTAAATGGGCTCAGGTGGAGAATCAACTTCAGAGAAGGGCAGACTTGATCCCTAATTTGGTTAATGCCACCAAGGGATATATGAAGCATGAAAGCCAGATATTTATTCAGATTGCTGAGGCTCGGGCAAAACTTGCCGGAGCACAGACAATTCCTGAAAAGATAAAGGCTTATACCGGTATGGAAGGTGCCCTTGGAAGGCTGCTGGTGATAGTGGAAAGGTATCCTGACCTAAAGGCAAACCAGTCGTTTGCTCGATTGATGGATGAATTGGCAGGAACAGAAAACAGGATCTCTGTGGAAAGAAAGCGATATAATGAAACAGTAAGGGAATATAATATGCTTATCAAGAGAATCCCTGGAATGTTTTTTGCAAGGATATTTGGGTTCAATGAATCTCCTTATTTTGAGATTGAGAAAAAGGCAAAAGAAGTGCCAAAGGTGGAATTTTAAGGGGTGTAACAAAGGAAAAAGGGAGAAATGGCAGGGACAAGCCCTGCAGCTACAGCTATTCGTTAGAACTTGTAGCTGCAACCCTTGTGGTTGCCTCTTTCCTTTTTCGTGAGGTGAGGTTCATAATATTTTCTCCTTTGAATTTGTGGGTGAAACAGAGGGCAGGCACATGGGCTTGCCCTCTGTCTACAGCCTAACTGTCCATAGCATGTCTATACTTAAGTAGTTACGAATGTTTTATGCTTGATCCGGGCGGGTAATATCCACTCTTCACAGAAACACATGGATAAACCATGCTTGTCTTGCCAAGGATTGTGCCAGGGTTTGTTACAGAGTTGCACCCTGTTTCTACCCTGTCGCCCATAATAGCACCAAACTTCCGTATCCCTGTGTCATGGATTACGCCATTAATCTTAATGCTTATATTGGAATCAATCAACTTAAGGTTTGCTAATTTTGTTCCTGCCCCAAGGTTAACATTATTTCCCAGTATACTGTCACCAATGTAGGCAAAGTGCCCTGCCTTGGCATCATTTAACATGACACTGGTTTTCATCTCTGTAGTATGTCCGACCACACACCTGTCACCCACAATACATCCCCCACGGATATAGGCACCCTGACGAACCTCTGTATTTTTACCAATAATTGTTGGTCCCTTGATCAATGCCCCGGGTTCGATAACCGTACCATGCCCTATGAATATTTGATCATCAAACAGACATGCCCCTGCATACAGTACTATTGCTCCAGTTAGCTCTTGTCCATCCTTAAAAACCCTGAACCTGCCCTTGGTTGTATCTCCTGGGGATAACTCAAACCCATTATCCAATACCTCACCATTGTATAACACATGGGTCTTGCTCAATGTATCTCCTGTTATGCGGAGTTGAGTGATATTGGGGGTAAGTATGGACTGAATATATCCGGATATCTTGCTTAATGCATCCCAGACATGCTCGCAGCCATTAAATAATTCACGGTGTTCAAAATCAGTCAAATCAAAAAGATCATTGGGTGTAAGCATTTTTTTCTCCAATTGATTGTAGCTATTATCTCAAGACTCTTTAAGTCTTTTCCCATTCTTCCTTATCAATTCCTGATTCTCTTATAATTTGTTTGAGTAAGTTTTTACCTATATCGCTTCTGTGTGGGTTGGGAATTCGTACTCGCAGATTCCCTTTTATCATAAATTGGTGTTTGCCGCCTGAATATGGACCTTGTTAGCCATTAGTAAGTGCAACAGGAAGAAAAAGAATCACAAAGGGTGTAAATCTATAGGGAAAATAATTGTGAGCGAAACAGGAGTAATTGTAAATAAGAAGAGCGCGCCAGACAAGGGTTCATCTTATTAGAATTTACACCCTTTGTGGTTCTTTCTCTGTAACATGAGATTATACAATATATTGTGTGCCTCTCATGAGCAAAATAGTGTTGCACTTGCTTGTGGCATGTGCGACCAATAAAACCAAATTGTTGCAAATAGTAAATCAACTCGTTGCGTTTAATTGGTCCGCACATGCCAGTAGCAAGTGCAACATTATTTACAGAAGAAGAACCACAAAGGGTGTAAATCCATTAATACAATCCTTGTCAGATTCTCATTTGCAATCACCTTAGTTATCGCTCACAATTATTTTCCCTAAGTGTTTA
>JBDRAP010000303.1:0-4048 GCA_043823615.1 bacterium | reverse complement strand
GTAAGCGTTCAGCCGGAAGCTTAAGCTTTCAGTCATTTGACTGCTGACTGCTGAAAGCTGATAGCTTTTTATATTCTCCCCTGTTCCCCCCTTTTCTCCATTTCTCCTTATCTTACACATTTAGTATAGCTGAATAGTTACGGAGGGGTGAACTATTTTGAAAAAAATGTATTGACATTTTAGTAATCGTGTGCTATCATTTCAATAGATGGAAGAAGATTTTTTCCCTGCTGTGTTCGTGATGCATGGTGTTATTTTGTTTCAGTATCTATTTAACGGGAGTTCTAAAAACTTTGGATGAGGATTGCTTGCTGTCTTTATGACAGCGAAGCAGAGAATCATTCAAGGGAACATCCATATTGGCAATAGGTTTCAAGATCTCATGACACACGGCAATAGCGGGGTTATAGTACATTAAAAGCCACGGATGTTTTACATCTGTGGCTTTTTTTATGTGTCAGATAGTCGGATAGTCGAAATTCTCAGATTACAAGACTACTTACCTCAAATGCATCCTGCCCTTTTCATAATAATACTGTGCCTCTTCCATTTGTCCTTTTTTTTCATGCAACATACCTACTACATGATAGATATCATCTTTTTTGAGGTCATTTTCTATCTCATCCATCATGTTTAATGCCTGTTTATAGTGAAAAATTGCCCGTTCGTACTCATTCAACTTATCATAAGACAAGCCAATAATAATATGGCTCTGAAGAATGAGTTTTAGATCCCCTGTTTCCTTGCCAAGCTGGGCATTCTTTTCTGCATATTCAATTGCTCTGTCCCATTGTTCTCTCTGTTGACAACTCTTAGCCAGATTAAGATAAGCTGTATCCCACTTTCTCAATTTTTCTCACATCCTCTTTTTGTGTTCAAGGACACAAAAGCGTTTTTTTATGCTATTAATACTTATCGGCAATACTATTGGTTTACCTTTAGGGAGAAGATGGCAGAGACAAAAATCCGTAAGAAATTGCCTATTGTGGTAAAAATATGCAAAAATAATTCTTGCTTTTTTTGAAAAATAGGTGTATATTAATTAAGGTATGTTCACTGCTCACAAATATCCCGCAACAATGTTAGTCACATATCATTTTATCCTCAGGAGGTCATTTTTAATGAAATGTTTATTGATTAAACTATTCCTTATCTTTTCCCTGATTTCTTGTCCCTGTCCTGTCTTTTCGCAAGAACCCTTAGAATTATTGCTCTTTGGTGATGATGAGATTGCGAATACTGCGGTAAAACGCGAGCAAAAGATTATCGAAGCACCCTGCACCATCAGGGTTATAACCAGAAGAGAGATTGAGCAATGGGGATATAGAAACTTAGAGGAGCTTCTCAGGGCACAACACGAGGTTAATATCGCCAATAATGGGGTTTTTACCATCACCAGTTTGCGAGGCTGTGGCGGCACATCCGGAAGCGAAAGGATATTGTTCTTATTGGATGGAAGACCGTTGAATACTGTGGTTATCGGAAGCGTGGAACCCACAATGGTCAGCTTGGATAATGTTGAGCGAGTAGAGATACTTTATGGACCTGGTTCAGCCATGTATGGCGCCAATGCCTTTGGCGGGGTGATCAACATTATCACTCGCTCCACAGACAAGAATGTTTTTGGGGTTGCATCCTCGATTGGGATAAATAAAATGATAGATCAAACCAAGTCTCCTGAAAAAGAAACCTCTGGTAATTCAAAATATTGTCAGGTATATTATGGGAACAAAATAGAGGATAAAATATCGTTATTCTTAACGGCAAGTCAGTTGGATGCAGATAATGCCAAGGTTAATGCAGATATGAAAAATGATTGTTTTACAGCAAAAATCCTTGTTCCAATCAAGGATTCTGCAACCCTTACATTTTATACCGGCATGTCTAATGGGGAGTTAGGGCTTGCTGAATACCTTCTGAGGAATGGTCAAAAGGTTGGAAGGGTCAGCATAAAGAATCAATATACAGATGTGCGATACAATGGTGTAGTCAACCAGATCTCTGATCTGGCCATTCGGGTTTATGGCGAGATTACTGACATAAATTTTCAGATGCCCACTATTCGAGCTGGGACTATTACAGAGATGGAATATCCCTGTTATCCTGAATCAATGAACGGTCTTGAGGTTCAATACAATTGGTTAATAAATGAGCAAAACTTTTTTATCGGGGGACTCGACCTTTGTCAAGGGGGTGCGAAATTGCCAAGGTATACCACTTCTACTGAGACTACAAGTGGCACAACAACAATAACCGTATACAATGACAGTAAAAACGAGAGGTATACCGGCAATACAAGTGCCTTGTATATCCAGGATGAGTTTAAGCCAAATAAGCAATTAACACTGACCATGGGGGCACGATATGACCGGCACAGGGTTTATGGCTCAATGGTAAGCCCTCGGTTTGGCATGGTCTATAATCTTAAAAACCATCACACGGTTTTTAAGGCCTCTGTTGGCAAGGCATTTCGTCCACCTGACTTTTCCGAGCTTCATAATCAACAATATTTTCTTGCTGTTCTTGTTCAGCAACAAGAAGGTAAAGAGTTAATACCAGAGGAGATAACCTCATACGAGGCAGCAATTTTTCATCAATTAAATGAAAGGACAAGGGGCAGAATAATCATATTCAAAAACGAGATGAAAAATCTCATTGATTTTTCTTACACTGATTTTATAGGTTCAGCAGCAATCAAGAGGGAGTATGTAAATAAGACATCATCTGAAACAAAGGGCGTGGAAATGGGGCTGGAAAAGAGCCTGACAGATAACCTTTTTGCATCACTCCTCTATACACGACTGTATACCCCTGGCAAGGATAATGATATTCCTTATATCCCCAGGAGCAAGATTAGCCTGAAGTTGGATTACAGCCCTGTTAATAATCTGGCAATGGGCTTAAATGGAACAAGGGTAGGAGAAAGGCGTTCTATGATTAAAGGGGCAGCCCCTATTACTGTCCTGCCAGCCTATTTTATATTAGATTCCTATCTTAGATGGAAGCTGAGTGATACCGTATCCCTGTCTGTGATTGGGCAAAACCTGCTTGATGAAAAATATGAAGAGGGTCCATATCCCATGACCACACGAAGACAGGCTGTGCAGGTAAGGATAGGGTATGACTTGTGATACAATAGAGGTGACTACTGATGAGAAAAAATGTTATACAATATCTTTTATTTTCAGTCATGTTTTGTCTTGCCTCTGATGTTTGGGCAGAGACAAGGATTGCCATTATTGTCTCCAGACAGATACAGCCATACATGACTGTATCTTGTGAGATTAAGACAGGAATCGACGCTGTTTTTTATGAATACAACCTGAATGGAGACAAAAAGAATATCCAGAGGATTATTCCGGAGATTCTGTCCAAAAAGACTGACCTTATTGTAGCTATTGGAACAGAGGCTGCTGAAGGATGTTCCGGCAATACCAAGGGCATACCAACAATCTTTACCATGGTACTGAATCCATATATTCTTAAGCTCAATATGAGCGGGGTAGCGATGGATATCTCAGCCCGGATGCAGGTACAGTCATTGCGAAAAATATTGCCAAAGGCTAAAAAGATAGGGGTAATTTATAATCCCAGGGTTTCTTCCTCGTTAATCTCTGCCGCTAAAAAGGAAAACATTCTTCTCATTGCCTCACCTATATCCTCTGAATCACAGGTTATGCCTGCCTTAAAGAATATGATAAGCCAGCAGATAGATGCCTTTTGGCTTGTTCCTGACCCAATAGTTGCTAACCAGGCAATCTCAAGGTATATCATGGAGACAACATTAAAGGCTAATGTCCCGGTTATGGCACCATCTACGGCATTTGTTAAAAATGGGGCATTATTTTCGGTTTCAGCCAGCTATAACCAGATTGGCAAGCAAACGGTCAGGCTTATCCAGCAAATATTGACTAATGGTAATGCTCAAATATCCATAGAATGGCCGGAAAAGTCATTTTTAACCATTAATCTTAAGACAGCTGAATTGATGAATATCGTTATTCCTGCTAATGTACGGAATTTAGCAGATGAGGTGATTGAGTAGTAA
>JBDRAP010000302.1:0-4836 GCA_043823615.1 bacterium | reverse complement strand
GGCATCCAAGTCCAAGAAACATCCCCTTTTCAAGGATGTTGGCATAGATAACCTGTTCATGGTGAGTATTTACCACTAATTCTTCCTGCATTACGATGCCTCCTTCTTAAAATAAATAGTAACTATTCAGATGTGTAATAAAGGAGAAAGGGGGGAAAAAGGGAAATGGGGAAGATTAATAGGAATCAGAATATTCTTAATTCTGTATTCTCCCCTGTTCTCCATTTTCTCCATTTCTCCTTATTTTACACATTTAGATAGCTGAATAGTTACAATAAATGAATCTTCAACCCTGTTTGCAGTGCCTTAAACCCGGCAACGGTAAGCAGACATATTACCATCCAGCGAATAAAGGTTGGCTTTGCCTTCTTAAGTAGCCGTACACCAATAAATGAACCAAGCATGATACCTATCAGGGATGGGACTACAATCATAGGTATCACGCAACCTTGATTAAGGTAAATCCATGCAGCTGATGTGTCAGTAATTGAAAGCAAAAATTTACTGGTTCCAACACTAATCTTTAATGGTGCCCCCATTAGTAGATTAAGTACCGGAACATTTGCCCAGCCTGCACCAAGCCCAAACATGCCAGCCATAAAACCAATGATAATAAATGTTGCAAGTCCAATCGGGGTACGGTGTATCTTCCAATTGACGGCTTGACCAGTACTGCCCTCAGTGTAGATGCCATGTATCCGCAATGCCGAAGACAATACATCAGCCTTAGGCACATCAGGAAACTCTGATTTCTTTGCCGTAAATAGAAGGGCAACAATTCCAAGAATGGTTATCCCCAGAAGTGTCTGAACGATATTGGTAGGTACGGCAAGCCCAATCATTGCTCCAAATATGGCAGATGTTGAAGCAATGAGGGCTACAGGAATAGCCAACCTTAAGTTTGCCAGATCAGACTTTAGCAGCGAAGGACCTGCTGCCAGGGCACCGGAAAGTGCTACCAAAAGCCCTGCCCCCCGAACAAAGTCCAGATGAAAAGGGAAGAATCCGCTAATAATAGGCACATAGAGTACCGCACCGCCAATACCACCCAAAACCGCAGCAACTCCCATACATAAGGTTACAAAAAATAAGCTAAGCGGCCATATCCACCATGCTAATGGGGCAGTGGCTGTTGTTGTAGTCATTGTCCCTGCTGCCATAACTATAGCTGGGCTAAACAGCACAAGGCATAAGATGACTATACCCAATAATCCTCTTTGCGACCATAGCCCTTGAATTTTACCTTGATCAAACATTTCTAACAATCTCCTCCCTTAAAATATCAGGACGCAGATTGTCGCAGATTTACAGGATAAAATCAGAGAAAAGAGAAATTATCTATTCCATCTGGTTTTCTCTATCTTAAAATCCTGAAAATCTGCGTTCATCTGCGTCCCCAAAAAACAAAGGCAATCAATAAAACTTTACAGTCTCATCCTCATTCTTTAGCTTAAAAGGCCGTCTGAATCTATCTTGATGTGTTAATGTCTCGGGGACAGGTTCTGGTACTTGAGCATCCTTAACCATTTTTATTGCCTCAGCCAGCTCAATCTTGCCGGTATAGATTGCCTTTCCAACAATTGCACCCTTTAAGCCTATTTTTTCAAAAGCCATGAGTTTTTTAATATCATCCAGACTTGTTACCCCACCAGCGGCAATAACCTCTAATTTTATTGCCTGAGTAAACTCCCGCACAGCATCAAAGTTTGGTCCCTCCAACATTCCATCCCTTGCGATATCTGTATAGATAATTCTGGTTACCCCGCTCCTTTTCATTTCCTGAGCAAGATCAAGGGCTGTATACTCTGTCATCTGCTGCCAGCCCCATACCGCTACCTTTCCGCCCTTAGCATCTATCCCAACAATTATCTTATCATTAAACTTAGCTATTGCATCCCGAGTCAGATTTGGATCAATAGCTGCCTTGCTTCCAATAATAACCTTTGCCACACCTATACCAAGCACCTCTTCTATGGTCTTAATACTTCTTACCCCACCACCGAATTTGACAGTAATCTTTACGGCATTGACTATCTTTGTAACTGACTCCAGATTTTGATGATAACCCATCATTGCCCCATCAAGATCAACCACATGAATCAGCTCTGCCCCCTTTGATTCCCAGAGTTTTGCTACCTCTGCCGGATCATCAGAGTATACAACGGCTGTATCCTTCTCTCCCTGAGTCAAACGAACGACAACCCCTTTCTTTAAGTCAATAGCTGGAATTAGTAACATAGAACACCCCCCGAAATCAAAAATTATGAATTATCTTAAATCATCCCCTTGGTAGACAGTACCCCTTCTATCCTTCTATCAACCTCAACTGCCAGACAAAGGGCTTTGGCAAATGCCTTAAAGATAGCCTCAATAATATGATGACCATTTTCACCATATGCAAGATTAATGTGAATGGTTATACTGCTATGTTGAGCAAATGCCCTGAAAAATTCCTTTATCAGCTCAACATCAAATCGTTTAACCGTATCCCAATCAAGCCCTGTAGTTAAATCCGGGAACTCAACATTAAAGACCAGCATCCCTCTGCCACTTATATCCAATGCTACAGAAGCCAATGCCTCATCCATGGGCAGGGACACATCCCCATATCTGCGGATCCCTTTTTTTTCACCCAATGCCTTTGTTACAGCTTCGCCAAGACATATCCCTATATCCTCTACCGTATGATGATAATCAACATGAATATCCCCTTTAGCCTCAACCTTGAGATCAAAGAAACCATGCCTGCTAAACAACTCTAACATGTGATCCAGAAAGCCAATTCCGGTATCTATTTTAGAGTCTCCTGTACCATCAAGGTCTATCCACAGATGAATATCTGTCTCTCTTGTTTTTCGTTTTACTTCACCCTGTCTATTCATTTTTTTTCACCATATATTAGGACGCAGATTATCGCAGATTTTCAGGATAATATATATCGTAAGCGTTCAGCTGTCAGCTATCAGCATATTAAAATCCTGACAATCTGCGTTCATCTGCGTCCCCAAATTTTCATTTTCCCTTTGTTACAGCTTCCATAATCCCTTTCATTGCCTGCAAAAATTCATTATTTTCCTCTGGTCTTCCAACAGTAACCCGCAAGCAATTATTCAAACCGGGGACATCTCCAAGATACCGGATCAATATCTCTTTATTCACCAGCAAATCAAAGACATCCTTAGCAAAAATATCACTTGCAATCCTGAAGAGGATAAAGTTTGCTTTTGATGGATATACCTTGATTTGGCAGATTGCGGATAGTTCATCAGATATTCTTTTTTGTTCATCCATTATTCCCTGAACAATTGGCAGAAACAAGGGGGAATTTTCTATGGACAGGGATGCTGCTACTTGAGAAAAGGCATTCAGATTATAGGGAAGTTTTACCTTTTTTACCTCATTTATCACACTTGGTTGAGCAATCATGTATCCAATACGCAATCCTGCCAATCCAAAAGCCTTGGAAAGGGTTCTCAAGATTACAACCCTTTCACATTCATGAACAAGGGGTAAAAATGTTTCCTGTGAAAACTCATAATAAGCCTCATCCAACACTATCAAGGCATCTGTCTGGCTGATTATCCTTTCAATCCTTTCCCTGCTAAAACAATTTCCTGTAGGGTTATTGGGATAGCTCAGAAAGATAATGGAGGGTTCTTTTTTTGCCTCATCAATAATTTTCTCATCATTAATCTCAAAGTCATCATCTAAGGGGATACCTGTTGCCGTAGAAAGGGTACTTTTTGCCAAAATATCATACATGGCAAAGGTAGGCAATGGGAAGATAACCCTTTTGGGTCCAAAGCATAAAAGCAGATACAGGATAAGCTCATCTGAGCCGTTACCCATCATAATCATCTCTGGCAAGACAGAAAGCTTGATGCTCAGATTTTCCCGCAAAATACGGGCATGTGGGTCAGGATAACGATTAAACGCAAGCCACGAACATGCCTGCTCTATCTTTTCCCGTACAAATCTTGGCAACGAATATGGATTCTCATGAGCATCCAACTTTATCCGACAGGTAATGTCCGCCACCTCATACGACTTCAATTCTTTTATCTCATCTCTTACAAATCCATTTAACCATTCCATAGTTGGAATATATTAGCATATATTACAGTAAAATGCAAGTTTTTTTTTACTTGACTTGGATGGTTTCATGAAGTATAATTGTGGGAAGAAGATTAACCACAGAGGTCACAGAGAATTCACAGAGAACACGGAGAAATTTTATTGACCTTTCACCCATGCTATTTTCTCCGTGTCTCTGTGTCTCTGTGGCAAATTTCCGTTTGCACCGGTCGAACGATATCTGACAGGAGGTTCATAGCAACATGCATCTTAATTTTCCACAACGAATGTTCAAGGTAGCCAATAAAACCAGATGGTTGATAATGCTGATGGTTTTGTTAATGGTTGAGATTTTTCCACAGGAAGGGATGTCTCGCACACAAATTTATGTCCTCATTATCGTAGCTGCTATCTACAATATTGCAATTAGATTTATCCCCTGGCAAAAACAGTGGCAGGATGGCAAGGGATACCGTATATGTTACGCTGAAAGTACATTAGACATAGTATTTATTAGCGGCATAATCTATCTTACTGGTGGACTTAAGAGTGATTTCTTCTTACTTTACTTTATAGTAGCCATATTTGCTGCAATTTATTATAATCCAATGCGGTGTTTCTTTGTAATCATATGTATAAGTTTGCTTTACATCCTAATTGGAATTTTAACCTCACCAGCATATTCCAATATGTTGCCTATTTTCATGGGTAGACTTCCCTTGTTATTCGTTATAGCTGGGTTTAGCAGCTATCTTACACAAG
>JBDRAP010000301.1:0-3468 GCA_043823615.1 bacterium | reverse complement strand
GTGTTTGACACAGAGGTATTGGTCCAGGCGGTAGCCTTTGGATTTAAGATTGCAGAAATCCCGGTGCCTACCAGATATTTCCCTGAAGCATCGAGTATCAACTTCAGGAGAAGTGTTACCTATGGAATAGATACTCTGTGGACATTGGTAAAATATATTCTTTATAAAGCAGGATTGGTAAAATGGAAGATCTTTGCAAGGTGCGAGAAAAATGAGTGAAACAGATACCTTAATTCGATTAATATTAGCTACCCTGCTTGGCGGGCTGGTAGGCATAGAACGACAAATCCATCACAAACCAGCCGGATTACGCACTCATATCCTTGTGTGTATCGGTGCGTGTATGTGTATGATTATTGGTCTTTCTCTTAATAAAGAATTTGGCAATGGGATTGATCCATCACGAATTGCTGCTCAGGTTGTTTCAGGGATAGGGTTTCTGGGAGCCGGCACTATTATGGTTTCAAAGGCAAGCGTTAAAGGGCTGACAACCGCAGCAAGTATTTGGGCAACCTCTGCACTTGGACTTGCAATTGGCAATGGGATGTTTTTTGCAGCAGCAGTGGCAGCCGTACTTATGGTTACAGCGTTGCTTATATTTGAATTTGTTGAAGAAAAATTTAACTTAAGAGCATCTGATGAAAATGAATAAAACAACACCCCTGTCAAAAGGTTTATTCTTAAATATCAAAACCACAGCAGAAACAATAGATATTTTGTACAAACATTTTGCACCTATTGTCCAAGTGATAGAATCTATCCCTATCCTTGAGTCTAATAACAGAGTTTTGGCTCAGGATGTTTATTCATCTGAGGATATTCCGAATTTTAATCGATCAACTATGGATGGCTATAGTCTTAATGCCAGAGATACCTTTGGCGCTTCATCAAGCATGCCTGCATACCTAAATATTGCAGGGGATGTACTTATGGGAGAGGCAACATCCTTAAGACTCAAATCTGGTGAAGCAGCAAGGATTCCTACCGGCGGTATGCTGCCAGAGGATGCCAATGCTGTGGTAATGATTGAACATACCCATGAGATTGATAGCAAAACATTAGAGGTTCAAAAACCAGTAGGTATATGGGAAAATACGGTTCGTATCGGACAAGATATTAAAAAACAAGGCAGACTTTTTTCAAAAGGTAAACTCTTGAGGGCATATGAGATTGGGGCATTGGCAGCTATTGGTCAAACAAGGGTAGATGTTTATCAAAGATTAAGGGTAGGAATAATATCTACTGGTGATGAAATTGTGCCGGCACATGCCTTGCCAAAAATAGGGCAGGTAAGGGATATAAACTCTCTTGTTATTGGCTCTAAGTTATTGGAGCTTGGGGCAATACCAGAATTTTACGGAATTGTTCAGGACAAGGCTGAGCTGATCCATGATGCTGTTCTTACATGTGTTGAACAAAATGATGTGGTGCTTATCTGCGGTGGCAGTTCTGTTGGGACAAGGGATTTTGTGGTTGATACCCTTTCATCCATAGGCGAGGTATTGGTTCATGGCGTGGCAATGAGACCGGGCAAGCCAACCATTATCGCCCAAATTAAGGATAAACCTGTTATTGGATTGCCTGGACACCCTGCCTCAACGACAATAGCGTTCCTTGTTCTGGTTCAACCATTGCTTGCCCATCTTCAAAACACAACCCTATCCCAATGGCATCTAACCGCTACAACCTCCCGCAATATTCCTTCTCAGCCAGGAAGAGAGGATTATGTTCGGGTAAAGATAAAAAGTATTCAGGCAAATGCAGAATACATGATACATGATACAGGATTCTCATCAGATACAAAATATCTGGCTGAACCCATCTTTGGACCATCAGGGCTTATTCATCCTATATTTGAGGCAAATGGTTTGATCAAGATACCTATTGATTGTGAGGGTCTCAATAAAGGCGAAGAGACAAGGGTTATGCTCATATAAACTATCTGTAGCAGGAAAAATCATACTGCAATCATATTTTGTTCATTCACAAATATAACTTTTGGTACAAATTCTCTTGCCTCCTGGTCTTCTAACAGGGCATAAGAGATAATAATAACCAAATCGCCGGGGGTACCCCATCTTGCTGCTGCCCCATTCAAACAAATATACCCTGAATTTCGTTTCCCGGACAGGACATAGGTTTCTACCCTTGTTCCATTATTCAGGTTGACTATCTGCACCCGTTCCCCGGGCAAAATATCAGCTGCTTCCATTAATGCCTCATCAATGGTAATACTTCCTGCATAATGAAGATTTGCCTCAGTAATAGTTACCCGATGGATCTTTGACTTGCACATGGTACGAAACATTATTTTATTTCCTCCTTAGCTACATATGCCCGTAAAATGCGAGAATTAATCCCACACAATATCTCATAACTTATTGTGCCACAAATTTCAGCCAATTCATCTACCGGCAGAAATACTTCCTCCCCTGATTGTTTACCAAACAAGACAACCTCATCACCTATTTTGACCTCAGGGATGTGTGAGACATCTATCATGCAAAAATTCATGGTCACCCTACCAATGATTGGTGCTCGTTGCCCTTGAACCAAAACCTCAGCCTTATTTGATAAGGCTCTTGAGTATCCATCTGCATAACCAACCGGTATGGTAGCTACCTTAAGATTTTTTTTCATATATGTTCTGCCATACGAAATGCCCCCATAAACAGGAAGAAATCCATGTACAGGCAAATTTTTTGGCATCTCTTTCAGGTGAATTATCCTTGTCTTAAACGACATAGCCGGCTGAAGGGAAATTTGCTGTGAAACTGATTTTGATGGGGAAAGTCCATATATGGTTATCCCTGGTCGCACCATATCCAGCTTCATCTCCGGCAGGTCAATAATTGCCCCTGAATTAGCAACATGGGTAATTGGCACAGAAATACCTATTTTTTCCAGACGATTGATAACCCCCTTAAACCGTCGAAATTGCTCATAAGCATATGACTTGTTAGCAGCATCAGATGCAGCCAAATGGGAATAAATCCCCTCTATCTCTATCCCTGTCAATGAATGAACCCTTTTTATAAACTCAAAAGCCTCAGGCCTGCGCCACCCTCGGAGGTTTGCTTTGGAGTTTTCCTTCGTCGAAGAGTTAGTTCATCGGCTCAAAGTCTTCCAGGCCATGTCCAAGGATGTGGTGACCATCACCCCCAAAAACACCCTTCGCGACGCGCAGATCAACATGCGCGAAGCCCGCGTATCGGGCATTCCCGTTGTCACGGACAACATCATGGTCGGTATCGTGACCATCGAAGATATCATCATAGCCCTCGACCATGGTTATATCGAGGAACCTATCGACCGTTGGATGACCCGGGACGTCGTCACCGTCGAGCCGAATTGGCCCCTGAGCCGGGCCATGTCTATCCTGGATAGGACCCGTTTCGGTCGGTTGCCGGTGCTGGACAAGGACGGGAGCCTCTGCGGCGTAATCACACCCGAGAGCATCCTCCGGAC
>JBDRAP010000300.1:0-2341 GCA_043823615.1 bacterium | reverse complement strand
CCTTCAACACCCTTTTTGCTAACATCAAGCACGAATCCGCTTATAGAGAGACCGGTAGCCGTAGTTCCTGCTGGCTCTACACTTAGATCAGCAGTAATATTGCCCTCAATGCTGCTGATTTTGGTTACAGCAACATGGGTTATTAAGCTGCGGGAATCTTTTGAGTTTGGAGAGCTTGTGTTATCAAAGGCATTCTTATTGCTTGCACCTGGCCAGGGATCACCCTCATCACCGGCATTTTTATTTTTTTCCAGATCCATGTTCCCGTCTGCCTGTTCTATAGCAATAAAGTATGGGGCTTTGTTTGTAGGCTTTATATTTTGTTCATTAACATGATAGATGAGCAGCCCCTGACCGGGCAGATATGAATCAAAGCCTGTTTTTCGACGATTTTCTATGAGAAAATACTCCTTATTTGCCTGTCCATATGTCCAGAGTTTATAACAAGTGTTGTCCCCTTCTGCTGCCAGAGGTGCTACCTCCTGAGGGATGGAGACATTTGTTTGATTTTTGGTTGGGGTAATGGGTATTGTCCATTTAAGCTTAGTCTTGCACCATGCATCAAGGTGGGATGGGGATGTGCCGTCATGCCCCGGACCACACCATGCACCAGAGCCCATCAGACTCCAGTCGCCAACCCCTTTAGACTTATTAGTATCATCGTATAGGTCTGGCAGCCCAAATACATGACCCAATTCATGACAAAAAACACCAATAGAACCGTCCTCTGGTTCAAGGGTATAGGAGTCTACTGTTACCCCATCAACCTTAACGCTATACTTGCCAAGCCCCCAGGCATGTGATCTAAACTCATTGGTGTTACCGGTTCGTTCATTTCCTGAACCGGCATGGACAACAAAAAGGATGTCTACAACGCCATCACGATCCATGTCATATTGAGAAAAATCTACATAAGGGTTAGCTGCAAGCACTGCCTCTGCAACAAGTTTTTGAGCATTTTTAGGGTATGCTCCGGAACCAAATTGGGAATTGGTGTAATAAGTAGAAGGCTGAGAAGCCCTTACCCAAGCAGAAGCAACATCCCCCTGGACATCTATGTGGTTGTTAGAAACCTCTGAATAATAGTCCCGCAAGCTGCCTGTGGGATAGGTAGCTTTAGAAAATAACATCTCTTCATAATGCGATGAGTTTTTTTCCCTTGTTTGTCTGAAAAATCAACCATGACAACCAAAGCCTTTTTTGTTCCGGTAGCAACACCAAGTGGTGCAGCAACCCAATCAAAGCTCTCATCCGATAGAAAAGCAGGAGGAGCAGATACCCTGCCGTCCTCTATGCCCTTGAGCAGGTCAGGATGAGAAGGCATGAATCTGCTGGTAGGGATACTGCCTTTATCAGAGGTGTTGCCTTTGCCAGAGGGGCTATCTCCGCCAGAGGGGCTCCCTCCTGCTTCGGATAAGTTAATGCCCATGGCAAGAATGAGAAAGAAGCTAAAAATGGTTATTCTTAACATGGTATTTTGCCTCCAGACTATTTTCTACATCCCTCATACGAAGTCGCTTTCAAGCACTAACTAAGGTTGGCTTTGTCGTCTCCTTCAACATACTGTGTTAGTATGCTTTCCTCGCCTCTCCTCCTTAGCCGCCTTGTTATCATTTTGAATACAACTTTCGTATCACTACTCTTTATCATTAGTTATCTTGCCAATAAACCAGCAGCTGTGGAAATTATCGTTATCCTTTCTGTTGCAACAATCAAATATCTCCATGGCTTTACTATCCCGAAATTACCGATATTATTTGTAACTAATTCGCAGTATTTTTCAGCTGTTTTCTTTTTCCCCTGTACATCTGGAATATTAATTTCCATACTTGGTTTTATTTCAATCATCACTATCTCATTTTTAAATTCAACCACAAAATCAGGTTCATAGCGGTGATTGGAATTACCAGATTCATCACGCCAGTAGAGCCCTTTAAACTGATTTGGTGCTGGACGCAGCCAATTTTTTACAGAAGAATCTCTATCAAGAAGGTATGCCATGCGTGCTTCATCAGACGAATCAAAGCGATACATCGAGTGGCACGCCTTGCTAAATCCTGTATAAATTTTATCTCTTGAAAATCGATCAATCTGCGACTCTAAGGTTACTGGCTTTTCATCTTGAATTATAGAAAGATTATATTGCTCAAGATATGGCTTTGGTTCTCGAATACCTGATTCAAGATATCCGTCAGAAACAAATTCTTTATGTTCCAATATCTGATCATAAATTTCTTTGGCAATTTGGCGAAAGTTATTTTCAATCATCATCTTGAGTGAATTTTCATCGATTGCAAATGACTTGTAATACGTAACCGCTTGCCCTGAAAGCTTAAGCAAT
>JBDRAP010000299.1:0-18626 GCA_043823615.1 bacterium | reverse complement strand
TCCGAGATGGACTGGTTATCAAAAGAGTTCCAGCGGCTTGTTATTATCTATGATAGAAACTCTTCCCTGACAGAGAGATTAACAGGTACAGGTATACTTCTTCCTGATAAAGCCATAGAGCTTGGCGTTGTTGGGTTTGTTGCCCGGGCAAGCGGACAGAAAGTAGACTGTCGTATCCAGAATCCTTTTTCGCCCTATGATTTGATTATTCCCAAAATGACTGTGTTTGAATCAGGGGATGCTTATGCTCGTGCCTGGGTCAGGATTGAAGAGATACGAGAGTCGATAAGGATTATTCGGGAGATATTGAATAGTTTACCCGATGGCAATATTGCTGTCAGATTTAAGCAGCCAATGCCTGATAGTACCGGTATTGCCATTGTTGAGGGATGGCGTGGTGAGATAGTTTACTGGATACAGTCAGGTCTTGCGGGTGAGATAAGCAGGTGCATGGTCAGGGACCCATCCAGTGTTAATTGGCTTGCATTAGAGCAGGCGATTGTGGGAAATATTGTGCCTGATTTTCCGTTATGCAACAAGAGCTTTAATCAATCTTACTCAGGATGTGATCTATGATTAAGATACTTCATCAGATATTTAGAACAGGGATTGTTACCGAACCCTTACCCCCTGAGATTGAGGCAGGGGTAATAGAGGTTGGCATTGAGATAGATGAGGTAATCAAGAAGCGTTTTCGCCGAAGTCTTACCATCAGAGCAGTAGATGCCGGCTCATGTAATGGATGTGAGCTGGAGATACATGCCCTGAACAACCCTATCTATAACTGTGAACGATTTGGCTTACATTTTACCGCCTCACCAAGGTTTGCAGATATGCTGCTTGTTACCGGTCCTGTGTCGATAAATATGGAGATAGCCCTTCGCCGAACATATGAGGCTACCCCTCCCCCAAAGATGGTAGTAGCTATTGGTGATTGCGGATACAATGGGGGAATATTTGGAGAAAGCTATGCATCACTTGGCGGTATAAATAAGATAATACCGGTAAATGCCTATATTAAAGGCTGTCCCCCAACCCCTGCAAACATACTGAAGGGGATATTGGAGGTGATAAGTCAGTAATTGGTAGTGAACCTATGCAATCTCAAAAATTACCACTTCGAACAGGCTGTTACGGAATGCGTCTTTTTGTCATTTCGAGGGAATCCGAGAAATCTTAACCTTTTAAAAATCAAGGAGTTAAGATTCCTCACATTCGTTCGGAATGACACTTTCATCTATTCCGTAACAACCTGTCGAACAGGTCGTATTTTTATGATATTATCTGCACACGCTTGGAAATCGACTCATATCTGTATGTGGCAAAAACAATGCCCCAGTGTATTCATTCATGTAGGAATTATCAGCACTCATCTCTATGTAGGTCATTCTTCTGGCTATCTCTTCTGTTATTTTCATGGCTTCATCAGAAAGGAGGCAGCAATTAGCACCAGTTAGAGAACTGTTGCCGATAAATTTGTATCTATCCCTGTCAATATCAGGAAGAAGACCAATCATTATCGACTTCTCAATATTCAAATAGTTTCCAAACCCTCCGGCAATATAAATCCTTTCAATATCATTTACCTCAAAGCCTATTTTTTTTGCCAGAATAACGCAGGCTGTATAAATAGCCCCCTTGGAAAAGATAAGATTGGATATATCTGATTGAGTAATAACAATATCCTCTGAACCACTATCCTCTTTCCACACAAGAACAAACTCCAGACCGTCCTCTGTTTCCCGTATCCTTTTCGTTGGAATATCAGTATTGATATTTCCGGACTGGTCAATGATTTTTGCCTTGAGCAGCTCTGTCAGGGTATCAATCAATCCTGATCCGCAGATACCTATTGGCTTGACCTGTCCGATAGTATTATACCGTACCGTATAATCTACAGGGTCTATCTCTACCCTTTGAATAGCACCCTCCATGGCTCGTATCCCTGCCTTTATCCCTCCACCCTCAAAGGCAGGACCTGCTGAAGAGGCACAGCAGACCAACCAGTCTTTATTGCCAATAACAATCTCGCCATTTGTACCAATATCAATGAGCATGGATATTTCATCAGCCTGATAGATGCCGCTTGCCAGCACCCCTGAGGCAATATCTGCCCCAACATATGAGGCTACATGGGGTAGGCAGGCTACTAATCCATGGGGGTTGATCTTTACCCCAATCTCAGCAGCAGTTATTGGTGGCATAAAATTAACCACAGGGATATATGGGGCAATTCGAATATGAGCAGGGTCAATCTTTAATAAAAGATGGAGCATGGTAGTATTTCCTGCACAAATTATAGCGGTAATCTCATCCTGTCGCAGATTATGCTCTTCAATTAATGCACAAATAAGGTCATTGATTGTATCAATAATAAGCTGATGGAGTTTATCCATACCCTGTTTTTTGTGGCTAAAGATAATCCTGGTGATAACATCTGCCCCATAGTGTGCCTGTCGATTATAACTTGCCTCTGTATTAATAACCCTCCCTGTATTCATGTCAACAAGTTGGACAACCACGGTTGTTGTCCCCACATCTATTGCCAGTCCAAAATTTCTGCAAGAGGTGTCATTCGGCTCAAGGGAAAGCAATTCCGCAGGGTCATTATCTCTACCCATAAGTGCTGTCACCTGCCAGTTACTATTCCGCAACACATCTGGAATCAGCCTGATATTAGGAAGCGAGGTAAAAATATCCCCTGAGCCTGCAGATTTATTAATCTCACGATACACCCGTTCCAGATCGCTGGTGTGATCATCCATAGTAGGCGGTGGAATTTTAAGAAAGAGTTTTTTGACCAATGGCGTATGATTCCATTTCCTCATGGAAGAGGGCTGGTTTTCTTCACCCTCAATAGTCTCAATCCTGCTCACAACCCTTTCCAAGTGTTCTATCTTTGTCCCTTGAGTCAGGATTTGTTCCTTGTTGAGTCTTGAGGAAGGGGGCACATCTACCTCAATATTTGTCAAGACGGTTGTGCAACAGGCAAGGACAAATCCCTGATCAAGCTCATCCTGGGTTAATAATCCAGTTGTTTTTGTTTCTATTGCCAGAGGGGCTCCCTCCGCCAGAGGGGCTCCCTCATGGCCATGTTTTATCCTGACCCTGCACTTACCACACACACCCTTCCCGCCGCAGGGTGAGTTGATATATACCCCAGCCGCAATAGCTGCCTCTAAAATATCCGTACCCTGATGAACATTGATCCCCTTATTATCAGGATAAAAAATAATCTTGCTTGTAGTCATACGTTAGTACCCCTGTGATTTTTGAGAGTATCGCATGGTTGGTTCAGTATCTACTGCATAGTTCAAATTTCCAGCAGTTCCTTTACCCTTGCCATAAATGTTTCTATTGGTTCAAAGTACTTTTCCTTTGTCCTTCGCCAGCCAATCTCGATATTACCCGAAGCCTTTGTCTTTGCCCCAATCACAATCATTATTGGAATACCCAATAACTCTGCATCAGTAAACTTTCTTCCGGGTCGTTCATCGCGGTCATCCAATAAAACGCTTATGCCAGCACCCTGAAGCTTATAAAAAACACCCTCTGCCGTGCCAAACTGACAAGAGTCTGCAATATTAAGCGGCAGGACAATTGCCTGGTATGGGGCGATGTTTGGATTCCAGATGATTCCAGAGGCATCATGGTGTTGCTCAATATAGGCAGGGATCAATCGGGAAACACCAATCCCATAACAGCCCATAATGATTGTCTTTTCCTTTCCTGTTTCATCTGTAAAGACAGCATTCATGGCTTTGCTATACTTGGTGCCGAGATTAAAGGTATGACCAAGCTCAATACCCTTTGAGACCCTTAATCCCTTGCCACATTGAGGGCATTTATCCCCATCAGCAGCAACCCTTATATCAGCAAACTCGGAAATCTCAAAATCCCTTTCAGGATTTGCCCCAACAAAATGGCTGTCGGGCTTATTTGCGCCAACCACAAAGTTACCACCTTCTTTAATTCCATAATCAGCAATGATTTTTATTCCTGCCTTTTCTAACCCTATTGGTCCAGCAAAGCCAACCGGGGCGTTGGTTACCTGCTCTACGATTTTGGCATCTGCAAGCGAGATTTGATTCGTTCCCATGATACGCTTAAGCTTGTTCTCATTTATTTCCTTATCTCCTCGAATCAGGATAGCTACAGGGATATTATCTACTTTGTAGATAATGGTTTTCACTAACCTATCCGGCGAGACACCAAGAAAGCTGCTTACTTCGCTTACGGTCTTTACATTTGGGGTATTGACTATCTTGAGCTCAAGCCTTGTCCCTGTCCATTCCTCGTCCCTGCCGCATTCAGCCTTTTCCTGATTTGCTGCATACTTACAAACCGAGCATTCAACAATCGTATCCTCCCCAATGGCTGCTGGGGCAATAAATTCATGGGAAAGGCTTCCGCCAATCAGCCCTGAATCTGCCTCAACTATCTTGAACTCAAGCCCGCAGCGGGTAAATATCCTTTCATATGCCTGATAGAATTTCTCATAGGTTTCTACTGCTTCCTCATCGCTCCTGTGAAAGGAATAGGCATCCTTCATCAGGAACTCTCTGGCTCGTATTGTACCAAATCTTGGCCTTGGTTCATCACGGAATTTTGTCTGTATCTGATAAAAAGAAACAGGCAATTGTCTGTAAGACTTAACCTCTCGCCTGACCAGATCAGTAATAATCTCCTCATGGGTAGGACCAAGGGCAAAACCAGAACCCTTGCGATCCTTTAGCCTAAACATATCCTCCCCATACGCATCCCATCGCCCGGTTTCCTGCCACAGGGATGCCGGGGTAAGCCCAGGAAGCAGCACCTCCTGACACCCAATGGCATCTATTTCCTCACGGATAATTTTTTGCATATTGTGCAAGACTTTCAGCCCCAGAGGCAGGTAGGAATAAACACCTGAAGAAAGCCTTCTGATCATGGCTGCCCGAAGCATAAGCTTATGAGAGATTACCTCTGCCTCCTGTGGTTCCTCAAACAGGGTGGGGATGAATAGTTGGGAAATGCGCATAATGGGTCTCCTTTTTCGATATTATATGTTATATCGTGCCATATTTTGTCAACTTTTTATTAATTTTAGCAAAAACGCAATTTGTTAATTTGCAATGGGTTACAACATCTTTTTAAGTTTTTTTTAAGTTTTTTTTAAGTTTTTGAACTGGTAAAATCATCTTTGTTAAAAACCCAAATACTTTTGCTTTTTGCACCGATATTTTTAATCAAGTTTAATTTTCCTGCCATTATTTTTGATAGTAAGCGACTAATCTTTTCAGCCTTTTGTTTAGCAGTCAATACATCCGGCAATTTATCTATCAGTAATTCATTAATATCTTTTCTGGTAGCCGAACCATATTTTTTAATAAAAGACAGCACAAGTTTCTGATAATAACTATCATCAAACCCTTTGTTTTTGATATACATAGCCTTTCCTTTTGCAACGGAATCAATTTTAGGGGATATAAGCAAATTAGGATACCTTCCTTCAACAAATTTTTTTGATTTTAAAAATTTGTGTTCATCCTTAGAAATATTAACCTGTTTTTGAACTTTGTCCAGAAGCATTACAGTAGTCAAGTCCAAATCCGTTTGCTCAATTAACAATCGGGTATAATTCTCATCCAATATTTTGCCTTGTATTCTTACAATAACCTTTTCTGTGTGCGTCAAATCATAACTTGGCAATGGGAGAAATCTTTCCCTTTGCTTTTGAAACATCTTTTTAATGCCGCTGCCAATGATATCAATCATGTTTAAATTAAGCATTGCTTTGACAAGACACTCATTTCTATACTGTGTCAGAGGTGCATCCAGTTCGATTACTTCTTCCACGCTTGCAGGGATAAAACTACCTACATTGGTAAATATCAACTCATCCGGATATTCAACCACATTAATTCTGCCTCTTAATTCATAATCCTGATGTGCAATGCAGTTGTGCAAGATTTCACGAATTACCCAAGAATCATACTGATCAATTTCGGTTGGGAATAATGTATTGTTGGGCATATAGCGATATTTGATATTGCGAATTTTATCGAAGAGCTTTTCAATATTCAGCAAAAATGGTGGTCCAAAATGGGCATAATCCTTTTCAATATTATGCTCATTTTTTAGTATCCAAGTCATCTGTGCTACAGACGGCGAAAGAAAATGCGTGGACTCATCTTTACCTAAAAGTATGATAGCGGTTCTGGTAATCCTTCCCTCAATTGTAACTTTTGCTTTATTTAAAAAGGTAATAGCATTCCAACTATCAACTTCATTGGCAAGGTGAGGATTTTTCTTTTTATACTCTGTTCGGGCCTTTTTGACAGCTTCTTCCTTGAGGTCATCAATAGTAGCGTCTTTACAAACCTGAGCTGACCAATCGTAATCCCTACTCTTTTTCCATATTTTCCGTTCTTTCTCTGGGTAATCTGCCAATTTTTTCTTGTAAGAACCCACCCTAATATAGGTAATACCCTTAAACTTCACGGGTGTATTGTTTGTAGCATCTATTTCAAATAATACAATTTTCTTACCGCTGTATTGAAATTCGTAAATCATGAAATCAATTCTTGGATTTAATAGTTTTGCCAACCAATTTTCCAATTCCTCATTACCAATCTTTTCGTGTTTGGGTTTGAATCTTGTACCCACAACACGGTGAGTTTCATTCTCAATACCAAAAATAAGATAGCCTTTCACTTTGTGATGCAAGCAAGCAGAATTGGACAATGCAGAAACATACTCACCAATCTCCTCCTGTTTGGCATAGTCAATCTTAAACTAAACCCATTCTGTTTCTTTTGGTAAAGCCTTCAATTCAGTTAATAACTTTTCTAAATCTTTCTGATCCATTTTCCTTTACTCACTTTCTTTAGAATTTCGGACATCAAGTTATGTCTACCCTAATTAATCTTCTCAAACCCCTCGCGTATCATAACAGCCATAAGTTTTCGGCGTTTTTCTAAAAAGAGGTCATAAGGCATTTCATACCATTTCTCAGATAAAGCATGAAATCGACACATTATAGCCAGTTCTTTTTCTGAGAATTGACTGGCGTATTCTGGAAAATATTCTTGTGGTGATTGATCTGTTAATCTAGAATTGTCACCCCATTCAACTAAGGCAAAATTGGCCACCTGATTTGTTATGCGGATTTCTTCAATACCAATCTTTTTCAAATAGCCTTTTGGAAAGAGATGATGACGCTCAATAGCTTTGCGTATTGGTTTTATTGCCGGGTCAAGCATCTGGGAAACCTTAATAGTCGAGAAAAGAATGGGGGCATCTAAAATATTGAGAGCTGCATAGTAAGCAAATAATCCCGGATGTATGGGTGATGATGTTTCAAGTGCATTGGGTAAGGTAATCTCCCAGAAGTCAGGGGTGAGTGAGTCTTGAATAATCTTTTCCAGCGTTTCCATAAATTCATCAGCTGTTGTTAGTCCACGCAAACGGGCAAGGTCTCCCTCCATAATCGTCTCCGGCGATCCAGAATAACGACCAGTGATGGTGGTCATAAAAAACCAGCGAGCAATAAATGAACGAAGCAGACGGGAATCCACCTTAAATTCTTCCTTTCCAATGAGAAAGAAGGCATAGGCATAGAGGAGAGTATTTTGAGAAGAGATCATCTGTCTGCTTCGGAATCCTGCGGTAATAAGCGATTTAAGAAACTCATGCCAGTTGACAAGATTAAGCACTTTATCTTGTGCCTTTTGAAGTTTTGCAAACTGTCGGTCGCGTTCTTCCTCAGAAAAGAGTTCTGTTTCCATATCCTTGCCACGCAGAACATTATATGCACTTTTGAGTTGTCCCCGCTTGAATCCTATGGCTATTGACACTCGTAGCAACTGATCCGGGTCAGGATGGATGTGGTGGTTGTAGGGAGACGGTTTGTCAAGTTGTTGCGGTATCTCTCGGGATCTTCGCGAAAATTCTTCCAGAGAGGCACGACCTTCATCCCAAAAAACAGAAAGCAATGTTAAGATAAAGTCTGCCTGGTTAAGTTTGACCCCTTCACTGTTTATTCGGACAAAGATATCAGCTACCTGTTCCTCATCCACAGAAGAAGAGATCTCAAGGGCAGTAAAGGGATAGTTCTGAAGGGCAAAAAGACGGTCAATGGCGTAGCTTACTTGTTCCTCCAGACCATTAGAGATTTCACGAGATTTGCGAAGATTTTCGAGATATTCCTTGATTAGTCGATATGATGTGTAGCCATTAACCCAAATTGTTGAAATATCAGGGATAAACTCTGGATCTCGCCGAATGGCGGCATCTGTTACTTCAAACCGAGCATCTATTGGACGAAAAGCAATGTGGATATATTCCTTATGATAGCTGGAATTGACAATAGCTTGTCCCTTCAGCACAGCATAAAGAGAAGTGAGCCTCTGTTGACCATCCACAATAAGTAGCCATGGTATTTTGTGTTGTTTGCCTTCTACACCAATCTGCCGTGTACCCTTAAATTGGTCATTTGCCCAGAAAAGCAAATAACCAACAGGAAAACCTTTATACATAGAATCAAAAAGGTCACGAACCTTTGTTGCCTTCCAGACAAAGGGTCGTTGAATATCAGGCAAACCAATATTTCCATGCTCAATGTCAGCAATCAGTTTTGACAAACTGTAATCAATCTTTTTGAATAGTGTACTGCTCATTTTTATTACTTCCTCGTATAATATGTTATACTCAAGTTTCAAGTTTTTACCATGGAGT
This sequence comes from bacterium, assembly GCA_043823615.1. Lineage (GTDB taxonomy): Bacteria > UBA9089 > CG2-30-40-21 > CG2-30-40-21 > CG2-30-40-21 > CG2-30-40-21. The sequence continues at coordinate 9,908 of JBDRAP010000299.1, read as the reverse complement.
GTTTTGATGTCAAACAGGTAAATTGTTCCGTTGTGAGCAACGAGTTTAATGTCAACCTTAGTTAGTATCAATTTTTCTCATTGCCGATCATCTCCGTAAAAATTGTTTTATAGACTGTATCAATATCCGTTAGTAATCCAAATTCTAATCCTTTTTTGGCAATATAAATTTCTTCATCAGTTAAAATTCTTCCGATGTTTTCCAATGATTCACTTTGTAAATCCTCTAAAGTGATTGCGAAAGCTAAATGTTTATTATTCGTTGCATTCATTTTTGAAATCATCACCCTGCTATATCCTCAATAATATACTCCATTGCCACCTCTTTACAGTTTGGAAACAATGGGCAGCGGATACATTCGCCCCAGATCTTATGGGGCAGGGAAGACGAGGGGATGACCTTAAATCCTTTTTTTGAGAAGAAATTTTGTTCATAGGTCAGGGTAAAAACCTTTGTTATTCCCAATGATCTGGCTTCTTTCAGGGCAGAGTTCAGCAATTCCGAGCCTATCCCCTGACCAGAAAACTTCTTTAATACAGCCAAAGACTTAACCTCAGCAATATCCTCCCAGACAACATGAAGGGCACAGCAGCCAACTATTTTTCCATCTACCTCAGCAACAAAATAATCCCGTATGCCTTCGTAAATATCTCCTAATGCTCTGGGCAACAATTTTCCTCTTTTGGCATATTGATTAATAATTGCCTGAATAAGAGGAACCTCTCGAATATCAACCTTTCTAATTTTCATCTTTTCCTGCCTCCATGGCTGCCTTAAGTAGCTGCTGCAATTAAATTATATCATCATCATTATATCTTGTCAATGGATTTTTTGTCTGCAGTGAAAGGCTAAAGCCTAAACTCCAACCATAAAAATCAAGGCAAATGAGCTGACAGCTGAACGATTACCCACTATCCTGCCCTTTAGTGATAATTTCCCTCATCCCTGCTATATTATCCGGCTCAAACCAGTTGTACTTTGAGTCAGCCCTGAACCATGTAAGCTGCCGCTTTGCAAACTGGCGAGAGGACTGCTTTATTTCAGCTACTGCCTCCTGAAGGCTATAAATACCCTGTAGATGTTTTATTATTTGCCGATACCCAAGAGCCTCCATAGAGATTAATTGCGGGGCAGCACTTGATATAGGTGCTGCCTCTGTTAGAGGTTGCTGATAGCTGACAGCTGACAGCTGATGGCTTTCGGATGCCTCTCTGGCAGACGAATATCCCTTTTCTAATAATCCTTGCACCTCTTCTACCCATCCCATTTCAATCATTCTGTCTACCCGTTGCTCAATTCGGGCATACAGTTGTTGCCTGTCCTGATTCAAGACTATCATAGTAAGATGATAATCCTTTGTGGCTGTAGCAGAGAGTTTAAGGCAAGAGATTGTCGTGCCAGTCTGGCAATAAACCTCTAAGGCACGGATGATCCGACGCAGGTCATTGCTTGAAATCCTTGAGGCGGTCTCTGGATCAATCTCAAACAGCCGCTGATAAAGATGATTTGTTCCAAGCACGGAAGCCTCTTCCTGAAGTTGTTGCCGCAAGCATGGTGATGGTGGGGGTGCAGGAACTAATCCGCTGACAATAGATTTGATGTAAAGACCAGTTCCGCCAACAAGAAAGGGTAATTTGCCACGGAGATGAATCTGATCAATAATCATCTCTGCCTGCTGCTTAAAATCAGCCACGCTAAAATCTTCATCAGGGTCTACAATATCTATCATGTGATATGGAATCTGTTGACAAAACTTAGATGATGGCTTGGCTGTGCCAATGTCCAAATACCGATAAACTTGCCTTGAATCAGCAGATACAATCTCACCACCCATTTCAATAGCAAGATAGTGAGCCACATCGGTCTTGCCAACCCCAGTTGGACCAGCAATTACAATCAATGGTCTGAATTTCATGGCGATATCCTACTTTTTTCTGATTTAATTATGATAAGATACGATCCTATGCATAGGATAGCATTGGCAACAAGGCTGCCGAGTGGTATCCCTATTATGCCCATATTAAGCACAATAATAAACAGATAGTCTGCAGAAAGCATGGCCAATACAGAGATAATAGAAAGAACAAAAACAAACTTCAGGGTATTCTTTATCTGAAACCATCTGTAAAATATGGGCCATAAAAACATGAAGGGCAGACCTAAAACATAATATTTAGCCGCAGCTACAGTAAGCATTAGATCATCCTGAGAGAAGCGGCCATATCCCAAAAGAAGTTTAACCAAAATAGGGGCAAATATAAATATAGCCATAGCAACGGGAATGCTAATCAACAATATCTTTTTTACATAAAAATTAAGCTTCTTTGTATCAGCATTAGCCTCTGAAAGGGATGTTATAATTATATTGCTTAATCTTAAGATGCCCGTTGGTACCGAAGCTATTATTAATCCATAAGACAGGGCTGTTATGCACTTTGTCGGCAGGATAGATGCGAAGGCTTTATCTACAATCATAAAAACATGACCTATTCCATAAAGGGCTGTCAAATAAAAGAATTGCTTTAATATTTCCTTGGAGGTATTATCTATAAAAAAGGCTACACGCAGATACTTTCTTCCTGCAAAAATCATATAGCCGGTTGCAATAACTTGAGCCATAGAGAATGATATAGGGAGTGCCACTGGATTTTTATAGATTAATAATCCTATAACAAGAAATATACAGGTAAACATTGAAAATATCAATTCCCCTATAAAATAAGGGGTGAATAATCTCTCACTTCTCAAGACTGCCCCAAAATGATGAAAAAAGAAATTTAAGAATAGATACGGCAGAAGAAGGTAGAAGTAAAATGCCAGATATTCTTTCTTGTCTCCTGTAAAACCAATGGCTATCTTTGATATTAATGGATAGGAAAAAATAGAGATTATTATGAGAAGGACTGAAAGAATGATGGTAAAGGTAAAAAGGAGACCGCTTAGCTCTAAGAATCTTTCCCTGCTTTCTTCTCTTGCCCTGACTAAATTGGGGACACCTATGGAATCAAAGACATCTGCAAATGTAAAGAAGATGCCTATCAGGGTCAGAGCCATGAAAAAGGCATCGGTTTGAGCGTTAAAGCCAAGCAAGACAGCGATAGCGACATTTTTCACATATCCAAAACCCCTGCAGACAACACTTATTGCTGATGATCGTAAAATAGCATCAAGAATTTTTTCTTGTTTCAATGAAATACTCCTGTCTGACCTGTCTGACTAGTCTGACCTGTCTGACTAGTCAGACTTTTCCTCTACAAATTCCGCCTCTGACTGAGGTGATTCTATTTTCCCGAAGCCTCCGCGTAATGTCCATGTCAAACCACTGTCAAGGCTTTTCTGAACACCTTCCTCTGTGCCTGCATAGATCACGCCTGGATTATTAGAATCCATGACAAGGCAATGGACACAGGTATTCAATAATCCTTGATTTCTCTTCTCCCAAACCTCTCCAAAGTTAGGGGAATACAAAATACCACTTAACCATGCCCCGAGATAAACAACATTGGTTGATAAAGGATCTATGGCTATTGTCCAGATCTTTGGCTGGTTGGGCGGTTTGGTTAGTTTTTTCCATATTTTACCGCTATCTGTACTTCCAAAAACCCCATCCTGTGTGCCAAAATAAATGATCTCAGGGTGTATCGGGTTAATGGCAATAGCTCTGACTAATAATGATTCCAGACCATTATTTCTTTTTTCCCATTTTTCGCCATCCTCACTCGTAAATATCCCTTGTTGCCAGCCAGCAACATATAAATGAGAATCTTTGGTTATAGCTATAGCCATAACCTGAAGATTTACCGGCAGGTTTGCCACTATTCTTGACCACGATAATCCACCGTCATGGCTTCTGAACAACCCTCCGTCACCAACACACCCTGCGTATATAGTTTCCGGATTATTTGGGTCTATGGCTAATACCTTAACCATAAGACTGGTAAGACCATTGTTAATCTCTTCCCATGCGGTATCTCTGCCTCTGCTCTTAAATACACCGCCATCGCCCCCGGCATAAACAATATCAGGATTTTGAGGATGAATAACTATGGTGCTAATATTCAGATTGGTTAAACCTTCTGTCATTTCACACCAAAATTCCCCCTTATCAACCGTAACATACACCCCTGCCGGGGTAGCTGCATAGAGTATTTTTGAGTCAACAGGGTTTATTGCCAAAGAATAGATCCAATCAGGCGATAATACAGATGTCTTTTCTTCATGCCCTGTATCATGTTCTTTTTCTTCAGGTAGTGGGTTTTCTTTTGATTCCTTAGCACAACCTATTAAAAATAAACTAACCAATGCGGCAAAGAAACATAACCTTTTCATAGTGTTAATGCACTCCCTTGATTATTGTTTGAGTATAACTCGATGTTCCAGTTTTTTAACTTGTGCAGAAAACAGACACCCACTCTCTGTCATTTCGACCCTCAGGGAGAAATCTTTTCTTTGTCTTCACACCATAACTTTTATTATCTTCACTCAGTTCTTGAGATCTCTCGTCGAGTACTCCTCGAGATGACAAGGTCGAGTACTCCTCGAGGTTGTGTCGAGAAAAAACTTGAGCATTGAGCATAAAAGAGGAATGTGTTACAGATAGAGGATGCAGCATCTTTAGCAGAGGTAGTGCCTTTGCCATATCTGTATTCTGTAAATATTATATCCAACTGTATCCATATTGTCAAGGTTTTTCATCCGGCATGTTGCAGTAAAGTGAAAATGTCCTGTTTTTCAGCCTCAAATTCCTTGACATCCCTGTTGTTCCATGTTATAATCTTCAAAATCCGGAGGTTAATATGAAATATGACATTGTGATTGGACTTGAGGTTCATGTTCAGCTTAAGACAAGGACAAAAATATTTTGCGGGTGTAATACTGCCTTTGGAGCAGAACCAAACACCCTTGTTTGCCCTGTTTGTCTTGGCTTGCCCGGTGTTTTGCCGGTATTAAACCATAGGGTTATAGAGTATGCTGTAAAGGCGAGTCTTGCCCTGAATTGTGAGATTGCCTCGCTTTCTCGTTTTCATCGAAAAAATTATTTTTACCCTGACCTGCCCAAGGCATATCAAGTCTCTCAGTATGATGAGCCATTGGCTGTCAATGGATATGTTGATATATCTAATGGAAAAAGAATACGAATAACGCGGGCACATCTTGAAGAGGATGCAGGCAAACTTATCCATTCTGGTGAGGGGATAAGCCTTGTGGATTATAATCGTACAGGAATACCCTTGCTTGAGATTGTTAGTGAGCCAGACATTTCTACACCTCAGGAGGCTTATGATTATTTGACAAACCTGAAGGCAATCATAGAATACACAGATGTTTCTGATTGTAATATGGAAGAAGGCTCACTTAGGTGTGATGCAAATATCTCTATCAAGCCTGAGGGTGCTGTGATGCTTGGAACAAAGGCAGAGATTAAAAACATGAACTCTTTCCGAGCTGTAGAAAGGGCATTGACGCATGAGATACAAAGACAGGCCAAATTGGTTGATCAAGGTGGCAAGGTTGTTCAGGAAACAAGATTATGGGATGAAAAAAAACAAACAACCTCTTCCATGCGGTTAAAAGAAGAGGCTCATGATTATCGATACTTCCCGGAGCCTGACCTGATGCCGGTGCGAATTAGTCAGGAATATGTCCAAAGCATTAATGAGACTATTCCTGAATTACCGCAAGCAAGGATGAAAAGGTTTGTCAGCCAATATAATCTTTCGGAATATGATGTCCAAATCCTTGTTGCAGATAAAGATCTGGCTGATTTTTATGAAGAAACCGTTCGGTTGTTTGCTAATCCCAAGATGGTTGGTAATTGGATAATAACCGAGATGCTTTGTCTCCTTGGTGAGGCAAGGATAGGGATTGGGGAGTGTCAGGTAACTGCCGATTATCTTTCCCGTATGTTGCAAATGATTGAAACAGGAATCATATCTGGTAAGATTGGGAAGGATGTTTTGGCTGAGGTTTTCAGGACAGGAATGTCCCCGGAGCAAATCGTAAAGGAAAAGGGGCTTGTCCAGATTACGGATATAAATGAATTGGAATTAGTAATTAATAAGATCTTACAAGAAAATCCAAGGGTAGTGGAACAGTATCGGGAAGGCAAAAAACAAGCTCTGGGATTTTTTGTTGGACAAGTGATGAGATTGACCTCTGGTAAAGCCCAGCCTGAAATGGTAAATGAAATCCTGAAGAAACAGCTTGAGTAATTAAGATGGGTAGCCGATATAGTAATTAGTCTTGTAGTCAGAAAGTCGGATAGTCAAGACTACAAGACTACAAGACTACAAGACTACAAGACTACAAGACTACAAGACTACAAGACTATCTTCTGAGGTAACAATGACAAACAAGAAGTTCATTCTGTCAGGAATCATTCTATTGTCTTTCATTATGCTCACACCTTCTTTGCTTAATGCAGAGAGTTCCTACATGTATTCATCAATCCCTCCCCTTTCCACGATAAAGGTTTCGCCTGATGAGGTAAAAGGGATTCACATTACCTCATCTGTAGCATCTAATCTGGAGCTATTCAAGCAATGTCTATTTTTAGCTGATCGGACAGAATTAAATGCTGTAGTTATAGATATTAAGGAAACAGATGGGGTTATTGCTTACAATGCTGATATTCCATTAGCCAGAGAGATAGGGGCAATAAAATCCATATTAGATATCGATGAGATTATTAGATTATGCAACCAGCATCGATTGTACAAGATAGCAAGGGTTTGCGTCTTTAAGGACAACCTCCTGGCACAGAAAAGACCGGATATGGCTATAGTTGAGAAAAACGGTAAAATATGGTCTGATTTCAAGGGGTGTTGTTGGACAAATCCTTATTCTCGTGATGTTTGGGAATATAATCGATGCTTGGCTAAGGATCTTAGTGCCCGTGGTTTTGATGAGATTCAATTTGATTATCTAAGATTCCCTACAGATGGCCGGATTAGTAACTGCTGGTATGGAGCGGAACGAAATAATAAGACAGCCATGATTGCTATCAGTGATTTTGTCAAGTTTTGCAAGCAAGGGTTAGAGGCAAAGTGTTATATCTCTGTTGATGTATTTGGGTTAAGTATAGATAGGGACTTAGGGATTGGACAAAACTTTATAGAGATTGCTAAATACGCTGACTTTATCTCCCCAATGGTGTATCCCTCTCACTATTATCGTGGTGAATATGGACTTATCGACCCTGATGCCATGCCCTATGATGTAATAAATTTTAGCACAAAGATTGCTATGCGTAAGCTCGAGGGAACAGGTTGTAAACTTAGAAGCTGGCTTCAGGATTTTAGCTTAAAGCATCAATATGGTCCGGTAGAGGTTCAGTTACAGATTAAGGCATTGTCTCAACATGGGTGTAATAGTTGGCTGCTTTGGAATCCATTCTGCAGATATACGGAAGAGGCACTAATGCCTGATGAGGATGCAGATAGAAATGGTAATTTTTATATTCCATCTCCGTCAGAAGAGGAACTACTTAAGAATGAATCCTTGAGATTGGCTGGTCTGTCCACGATTTCATCTATGCTGACAGAAAAATGTTCAAGTGGTTATGATTTTGAGGATTAGGGTGAGGACAGTTAAATGATTGCTATCATCGATTATGGGGTAGGAAACCTTCGTTCTGTCCAGAAGGGGTTTGAACGGGTAGGAGCAGAGGCAATAATTACCAATGAGCCAAGGGTTATTGATTCGGCATCATCAGTGGTTTTACCAGGGGTTGGTGCCTTCAGGGATGCGATGGATAATCTTCAGTCTCTTGGACTTATTGATGTTATCCTTTCAAGTATCTCTTCTGGCAAGCCATTTTTAGGGATATGTCTTGGACTGCAGCTACTTTTTACTGAGAGTGAAGAGTTTGGACATTGTCACGGACTTGATGTTATCAGGGGAAGGGTGGTAAAGTTTCAGGATACATTGCTTAAGGTTCCTCATATGGGCTGGAATCAGTTAAATATAAGGAAAAGATCACCTATATTGCAGGAGGCAAAGGATAAAACCTTTACCTATTTTGTCCATTCCTATTTCGTTGTCCCTGAAGATGAAGGGATTATCTCTACAACAACGGATTATGGTGTGGAGTTTGTCTCTTCTATTTGGAAGGACAACCTCTATGCTGTCCAGTTCCATCCAGAAAAAAGTCAAACTCAAGGATTGGTAATACTAAAGGCATTTGCTTCTCTTGAATGAAGAATGTGTAGCATTAGCAGTAATTTTATGTAAACAATTGTCGTGGCAATGGTAGTAATTGCTATTCCAGACACTACAAAGAATTGCTGAATAGGTACCAATTTATTTACATATGATCCAACCGACTATCCCACATATGCTGAGAGTAATCTGTTCCTGCCTGCAGTTCTAATGTTAACTATTTTATTGGACTTCATATAAATCAGAAAGGAAAATAATGGTTGACTATTATAGCTGTTTGAGATATAATTAAAGGATGGGTCAGTGCTTGAGTGAAATCTATAAATACAACAATAACTGCTTGATTTCACTCGATTAGCGGCTTTAAGGCTATACAGGCAGGAAGGAGTAGCATTATGGCAGCAACAGCATTAAAATTAGAAGAAGAGGAGAGGCATATTGTTGAGATATTGCCATTGCTTTAAAAAAAAGATCCTCGATTCAAGCGTGAGATAACGGTTATTCTAAGTGAAACATTAGCCACAAAGGATGATCTAAATCGGATATTAGAAGAACTTCGGATTAGCCGCGTGGAAACTAATCGAAGATTTGAGGCAATGGATCGAAGATTTGAGGAATCAGATCGAAGATTTGATTCTCTGGTTCAAGAGATGCATAATGGCTTCGAACTGCAATCAAAAGCAACAAGGGATTTAGAGACAAAGGTTGACAGAGGCTTCGAACTGCAATCAAAAGCAACAAGGGATTTAGGTATAAAGATAGATACCGTCGGAGCACGATGGGGAATCTTTGCTGAAGCCACTATCAGAAATACCCTAAAGGAGCTTTTGTTAAAAAATCTTGATGCTACTGAGGTAAAGGAATGGAGAATACATGATAAGGATGGGTTTGTCTTTGGCTATCCACAGGAGATACAGACAGACCTTTTGATTAAGAATGGGCAAGATTATCTAATAGAGATAAAATCATCCGCTGGATCAAGCGATGTGTCTATCTTGCATCGTAAGGCTAAACTTTATGAGCGGATAACAGGTATTTTTCCTAAGACAATCTTCGTTGCTGTTGATATGAAAGAAGAAGGCAAAAAGAGTTGCAAGGAGTTAAATATTCAGGTTATTACATATGAGGAAATGAAGGATTGATGTTGCAAAAAGTAGTCTGTCCACTTTTTTTGGCAAAGGAAAGCTATGACAAATCAAGATAAATACTGGACATATTTCGATGAAGCATGGAAGAAGATTATAGAACGGTTTTTCCCGCAGCTTCTATGTTTCTTCATTCCTGAGCTTTATGAGAATGTAGACCTGTCAAAAGGGATTGATTTCCTGGACAAGGAAATGGAACAGTTGTCCATGACCAGTGTAAAGGGTGCAAAATATGTTGACAAGCTGGCTAAGGTGTATCTTAAGGATGGAAATGAGCAATGGATTCTGGTTCATATAGAGGTTCAGGGACAGCATGATAAGGAATTTTCCCTTCGGATGTTCAGATATTTCTATCGGATATTTGACAGATATGGCAAGAGAATAGTGAGCATGGCTATATTGACCGGTTCAGAGAAAGACAGAATTGATGGAGAATATAAACTCAAATCGTATGGTAGTGGGGTAGAATTCAAATATCTTTCTTTCAGGTTGATGGATTATGATAAAGAAGGGTTAGAGCAAGATTCTAATCCGGTAGCCATAGTGATTCTGGCATCTCAGGAGAAGGAAAAGGCAAAGCGAAAAGGTGAAAAGTTTAATACC
>JBDRAP010000298.1:0-2638 GCA_043823615.1 bacterium | reverse complement strand
TTCCTTTAGTTCAGAGAAATCCTCCCTTGTTACATGAACCTCATTTATTCGATTATCAACTATTTTTATAATCTCTCTCTTAAACGATGGTGTCATCCTGAAATCTACTACATTTGCTGTTTGCATTTGGTTTTCTCCGTTCTGATACTATTGCTTAATTGCAAAAATATTTGACCTGTGCAATTAGAAACAAAGAATATGCTCGCAGATTCCGCAGATTATCGCAGATTAAAAGAAATTGCAAAATAAATTCAACAACTAATGACGGAAAAACTTGTAGAGACGCAAAATTTTGCATCTCTACTACTACATGCCAATAGATTTTTCGTTCCCTATTTCATCTGTAATCTGTGAAATCCGCGTAATTTGCGTAATCTGCGTGAAATAATCTTAATTGCACAGGTCGAAAATATTTGACATATGATACTATCCTTGTGTCCAAATCAGATCACACTTCCTTGCCTTTTCAACATATGAAAAAATCTGCTTCTTAGTAAAGGAATACATCTCCGAATTATTTTCATAATAACCCTGATACCATCTTACGGTTTCATCCATGGTTTCATCAAGGCTATAAACAGGATGCCACTTAAGGATATTATTAGACTTTGTACAATCAAGTGACAGATAATTTGCTTCATGCGGTTGTATTTGATTATTTTCAAGCTGCCATGTTCCATTTTCCCATCTTGCAATAATTTTCTCCACAAGTTGCTGAACAGTTACATGCCCCTGGTGCTGGGGACCAAAATTCCATGCTGAACCATATCTTTTCGCATCCTGACACATCAAGGATGCCAACCATAAATAACCGGATAATGGTTCTAATACATACTGCCATGGCCTGATTGCTTGAGGATTGCGTAATACTACTGGTTCATTTGCTCCTATTGCCCGAATAATATCCGGCACAATTCGATCCAAGCCCCAATCACCACCACCTATAACATTACCTGCCCGCACAGAGGCGATAGATGTGTGTCCATCGTGTTTTTCAGGATTAAAAAAAGAGTTCCTATAGGCAGCAGTAACAATTTCAGCACAAGCCTTGCTGGAGCTATAGGGATCATAACCACCCAAGGAATCATTTTCCCGATAGGCATATTCCCATTCTTTATTTTCATAGCATTTGTCGCTGGTAATGATTACCCCTGCTTGTACAGAGTTACATTTGCCAGAGGTGCTACCTCTTCTAATAGCTTCAAGAATATTAACAGTACCCATAACATTGGTTTCATAGGTCAGCCGGGAATCCTCATAAGAAACACGAACTAATGGTTGAGCTGCCAGGTGGAATACAATCTCTGGCTGGTATTCTTCTAAAACACTTAAAAGGTGTTCATAATCTAATACATTACCAACAATATTAGTGATATGCTCATCTAATTTAATTATCTCAAATAAACTTGGGTCAGTAGGTGGATGCAGGGAATACCCAATTACCTTTGCCCCCAATTCCTTTAACCATAATGTTAACCATGATCCCTTAAAACCAGTATGTCCGGTAACAAGTACCTTTTTTTCCTCAAATATACCGCCAAATAGCTTATTCATATTAATTCCATACCTTCCATGGGGCTTTTTTTGCATCCCATAATTCTTCTAATATATTTTTCTCCCGCATGGTATCTACAGGCTGCCAGAAACCATGATGTTGATAAGACATTAACTGTCCATCCAAGGCAATCTGTGTCAGAGGCTCCCTTTCCCAAAGAACCTCATCCCCCGAGATATACTTAAATATATCAGGCTCAAGCACAAAGAAACCACCACTAATCCATATCCCATCACCTGAGGGTTTCTCAAGAAACCTGCGTACATGGTTATCATTATCAATATCAAGGGTACCAAATCTTCCAGGTGGCTGAACAGATGTTACTGTAGCCAATTTACCATTTTTAGTATGAAAATCAACCAATTCCTTGATATTTATATCCCCCACCCCATCTCCATATGTGAGCATAAATGTTCCATCTATATACTTTTGTATCCGACCAATCCTGCCGCCTGTCATTGTCTCGAGACCTGTATCAATTAATGTTACCCGCCATGGTTCAACATATTTTTCTAGGGTTTCTACCGAATTATTTGCCATATCAAATGTTACATCACTCATATGCAAAAAGTAATTGGAAAAATATTCTTTTATAGCATACCCTTTATATCCCAGACAGATAATAAAATCATTAAAACCATAATGAGAATATATCTTCATAATATGCCACAAAATGGGTTTGCCACCTATTTCAATCAGTGGTTTTGGCTTTAAGACAGTTTCTTCGCTTAATCTTGTTCCGTACCCACCAGCAAGGATAACAACCTTCATTAATCACCACCTTTATATTTTACTGTATCTTATCTCTAAACAAGATACGACCAAATATACATTTCGCAGAATTCATCCTGTGCAATCAAATTTAGCATGTTCACTAAGAATTGCTGACATACCCCATCTCTATAATTCCTCATGGGTAATAAGCTGGATATTTAATTGATCACAGCTTTTTCGACACTCTTCGTTTACACTCACAGCCACAAGAAGTACCTTTGGAGACTTTCCTGTTATTTGTGTATAAAACTTAGCCTTTTGAAACAAAATACTCACATCTGCTGAACCAGCCGATGACTTTATCTCACC
>JBDRAP010000297.1:0-17116 GCA_043823615.1 bacterium | reverse complement strand
CGGCTTGAGGATTCAAACCCTCTTATTCGGGAAAAGTCAGCTGAGCTTTTGGGCAAAATAAAGGATACAAAGGCAACAGATGCCTTGTTACCACACCTGAATGACCCTGATTGGCGTGTTGCCAGGGCAATAGGGATTGCTTTGGGTAAGATTGGTGATCAAAGGGCATTTAAGGCTTTTTTAATCAGGATTGATGACCCTGATTGGCGGATAAGAAAGGCAGCTGCATCAGCATTAGGGATGTTAAAGGATCCTGAAGCTGTAGAGCCATTGCTTGCCAGACTCAATGACCCTGATAATGAGGTTCGCAGGACAGTAGCCATTGCCCTTGGTGATCTGGGTGATTCAAGGGCATTTAGACCTCTTCAACGACGATTGAATGATTCTGATTCTGATGTCAGGGAGGCAGCTGTTATTGCTCTTGGAAATCTTGGAAATATAGAGTCATTTGATTCTATTGTATCAAAATCAGGTGACCCTGATTGGCGGGTAAGAGAGGCTGTGGCTATTGCCTTAAGCAAGGTTGGGGGGGCAAGATCGCTTGATCCGCTTTTTGAAATGCTTTCTGATGCTGATTCTGATGTGAGAAAGGCAGTAGCCAAGGCATTGGGTATGCTTGGGATTAAAAAAGCCATTGAACCGCTGCTTGATAAGCTCAATGACTCTGATTGGTGGGTGAGAGAGGCAGCAGCTAATGCCTTGAGTGGGTTTGGTGATCCGCGAACATTAACCCCACTCTTAGCCGGATTAAATGACCCTGATTGGCGGGTAAGAGAGGCTGCGGCTAATGCTCTGGGGAATATGGGCGGACAGAATGCCTTTGATGCCCTTCTGCAAGGGCTGAATGATCTGGACTGGCGCGTGAGAAAAGCCTCAATTGATGCCCTTGGCAAACTTGGTAACTTTAAGGCTGTGGACACATTGTTTACTAAACTTTCAGATTCTGATTCAACTGTACGGGCAAGTGCGGTTTGTGCCCTTGGAAGTCTTGGTGACCCAAATGCTATAGAACACCTCATTCATGGGCTTGATGACCCAGTGGAAGATGTTCAGATTGCCTGTCTTTCTGCCCTGCGGGCAATCGATAAAAAACTCTACAAGAGAACAGCTGAAAAATGGGGAAAATAGGATAATGAGCGAAAATCAAAAGTACATTATCCTTGGAGGGGCAGCATTTGTTTGCATGTTAATGATGCTGTTTGTAGTCTGTCTGGCAGGCAGCGATAAACCACGGGCACAGAGACAACCCCATAATACCTTTATTATTTTTAAGCAAAAACCAACTGCCTTAACAGATATAAATACAATGATGCCTACCAATAGATTGATCCCAACCAGATTTTATTCATCTGTCTCAAGCAGTCCATCCTATGCTGACAGATATATCAAGACTGAAAATAAATCCTTGTATACCTCAAGTTCAAGGCTTGGTGAAGGGGATGGGGAATACTCAGGATTTTATCGCGGAATGCTTTGGTATAATTCGGTTTATAATCAGTATGAACGCAAGAGTTGGTTGGGAAGGTAGGAGGGAAAGATTATGCTTGCAGGGGAAGGGCTAATCCACAGTGGCAATTTGGAGATTCATTCTGCTCCACAAAATGATGGATTTGATTTTAACTCTGCAGCAGTTAATCCATTGAGGACAGATCCGCGATATAGTATTAATATGCAGACAATAGGTCGCATGGAACAGCTGGCAAGGGCAAGGTTTATTACAGCAGAGAAGTCAACAGCCTTTGACCCGGCAAGGTTTGATGAAAATGATGAGGATACCAGACGCTCTATTGCTCTCAGCGTTTTTGCAAGTAGTGATATCGAAGGAGAAGGTATCTCTGCCGATTATATTGAGGCTTTTGTTACAACACATACTGAGCCTGGTGAGAATGTTGATGCTGAACTTCGGCATCGACTTCAATCGCACAAGGATATTATTGATACATATTTTTGGGCTCTCCATTCACAACCATCGCAAGTTTTAACATATGACTTTGTACTTGAGACTCATTGTCGAATGTTTAATAATACCAATAGACAAACAGCTGGACGCATCAAGAATAAAGAGGTTCGGATACATTGGTATCAGCGTGATGGCATTTTGGTTGAAGTGCCTACTATTTCGGCTGAGCGAGCAGAAGAGTTTCTTCGTGCACTTTGCGACCGAACTACCAGGATGTTTAATGCTGCCAAAGAATCTGCAGAAACCCCAATGTTGCTGATAGCTGCTGAATTTGCATGTGATTTTCTTGCTATTCATCCATTTTTAGACGGCAATGGGCGATTGGCTCGTCTTCTTTCAACATATCTGCTCGAGAAAGGAGGCTATCATTTTTCTCGTATATATCCGATTGATCGTGTCATCCTTGATAGTCGTGTGAATTATTATGAAGCACTTAATGCATCTCAACGATATTGGCACTCATTGCAAGAGGACTTGACACCCTGGATTAACTATTTCGTAGGAACAGTGTTTGAGCAGTGGGAACGAGCATTTCGGCGTATCCGAAATCTACAATAATGTCTACTGTTGGCATCATGGAGAATTGCTTGCTATTATCCTGACCAGTTTGCCTTAATTTTATGGTCTTTTGCTTTCTACTTGAAAAGCTGATAGCTGAACAGCTTATTCTTGAGCTAAATATTATATACCGCTGATCTCTACGATTGCCTCACCGGATTCTAATAGCTTGATTGCTGATGGTAATGTCTGGGCTAAAATTTCTCTGAGTCGTGCGTTTGTGGTGTTGCCGCATGTCAGCCAGATCACCTGCGGAGGCGTTCCATGTGTATTAACCAACTCGACAAAATCAATATCTTTCGTTATCACGATTGCCGACGCATTTCTGGCAGCAGTAAAAATTTCAGTATCCGTTGCCTCATGTAAGTTTAGCTCTCGCACCGCCACCGCTTCTACATTGAAATTCTCGCTAATCCAATTGGCAATAGCTGGTGGCAATTGCGCATCGACCCAGATTTTCATGCTGCTACCAAAATCGGATGATCTATCCGCCACGATACGAACTTCAACACAGCTCTAATATCCGCCATTTCCAGATCAGGAAGTTCCTGTAAGACTTCTGTGAAGCTCAAACCTGATGCAAGTAAATCAAGAACATCTATCACCCGTATTCTCATGCCGCGAATACAAGGGCGACCACCACACTGCTCTGGATTAACCGTTATACATTCTGAAATATAAGACATTGAATTTCACCTCTACCTTTAGCTTAATACTATTTCATCTACCTGACCACAAAATCGTTTTAGCCGCCCAATGTTGCGGGATGAGGAGTACCCTCAGGGCATCTATTCCATCCGTTGGTTGTGAGGCGATTTGCGACAAACAAACAGTGAATACTTCTCATCCGCAGCATTGTTGAGAGAGCTTCGCTCCCTTAACAATAACTGATCATACAGTTTTTGTACTTTATCACAATTTAATCAAAATGTCAAATAAAAGTTGACAAAAAGCAAAAAATTTTATATAATGCTGAATAGAGGGAATAAGAAATGAACCAGAAATTTCCACATGGATGGAATAAGGAGCGAGTCTGTCATATTTTAGATTATTACGAGCATCAAAGCGAAGAGGAAGCAGTAGCTGAAGATGAAGCAGCATATGAGCAAGAAGGTCAGAGTATGATAGAGATTCCGTATGAATTGGTTACTGATGTTCGTAATTTAATTGTCCAATATCAGGCAATGAAAGCAGCTTAATGATGATAACTAAATTATAGCTTGACACTACTGCAACATGCCATTTGATTTTAGTGGGTGAGATTTACACACCCCTAACCCCTCTTATAGATGAGGAAGAACACACCCCCTACCCCCTCTCAAGAGGGGACTTTAAGAATCCCCTCTTGAGAGGGGTGGCTGCGGAGCAGACGGGGTGTGTAATTCTTGAGAGGGGTGGCTGCGGAGCAGACGGGGTGTGTAGCTCTTGAGAGGGGTGGCTGCGAGCAAGACGCGGGGTGTGTCTCCCCCGCTGGCTGGGGCAAAGGGGTGGACATCTCCCTCACTCACAAATTCAAATGTCATGATGCACTATCCAATTATCCTGTAATCTTGTCAAAAAAACGGAGGAAATACATGCCCAAGACAATGGAACTATTTGTTCAACCTATTGTGCCGCAAAGAATTAATCGGCTCAATGAAATAGCTTTTAATCTCTGGTTTTCATGGAATCCGGATGCTTTATTGCTTTTTTCATCTATTGACCGTGATCTCTGGAAAAAGATGGGACATAATCCTATTAAATTCCTGAAAGAGGTAAGCCAGCATAAATTAGAAAGGGCAAGCAGGGATAGAACCTATCTTTCAGAATACAATAAGGTTATGGCTGCCTTTGACCATTATCTTTCTGAAACAGATACATGGTATGATCATCGATTTGGGGGAAGGGATGAGATTATTGCCTATTTCTCAGCTGAATATGGTCTCCATGAATCATTGGGAATCTATTCTGGTGGGCTGGGCATATTGTCCGGGGATCATTGCAAGGCAGCAAGTGACCTTGGGCTTCCCTTTGTAGCCGTGGGCTTGCTTTATCGACATGGCTACTTTTCACAAAAGTTAGACAGCCACGGCAATCAAATTGCTGAATATATTGACAATGAATTTGAGGAAATGCCCATTCGCCGTGTGTATAGTAAGACAGAAGGGGATGGAAAACCTTTAGTTATAGATGTAGATATAGCTGGACGAAAAGTATATGTAAATATCTGGGAAGCAAAAATAGGTAGGGTACCCCTTTATCTGCTTGATACAGATACACCCACTAACAGTGAAAATGATCGGTTGATAACATATCAACTTTATGGTGGCAACTTAGATATGCGTATCTGTCAGGAGATAGTTCTGGGCATAGGTGGCGTGCAAGCACTTCAGGCAATGGGCATAAAGCCAACTGTGTGGCACATGAATGAAGGGCATTCTGTGTTCATGGGATTGGAACGCATTCGTAACCAGGTTAAAAACAACGGGTTAAACTTCCACGAGGCATTGGAAGTGGTTCGTGCCAAAACAGTCTTTACCACCCATACCCCTGTACCAGCTGGGCATGATGTCTTTCCGCTTGAGATGAAGGATCGTTATTTTCGTAATTATTGGGAAGAGGTTGGATTAAACCGTGATGAGTTTATGGAGCTTGGAGCTGAAGAGACACCAAACAAGGGTTTTAATCTGACACGATTAGCCTTTCGAATTGCCAATCATACCAATGCGGTTAGTCTCTTGCATTGGCAGATAACCAGCAAACTCTGGGAACAACTCTGGCCAAATATCCCTACAGAAGAGAATCCAATCATCTATATCACCAATGGTATCCATACCTTTACATGGATTACTCCGCCAATGGCAGATTTTTTTGATCAATATCTTGGACAGGAGTGGAGAAGTAATTTGTCCAAGCCTGAGTTTTGGCAAAAGATCCATGATACCCCTGATGATATTTACTGGGGTGTGCGGCAGGATATAAAACGCAAGATGATTGAGGTTATCCGAACCAATCTGAAGAAACAACGCATTAGAAATATGGCGTCCACAACCGAGATTAAGAACATAGAACATATTCTTGACCCTGAGATACTAACCATTGGATTTGCCAGACGATTTGCTACCTATAAACGAGCAAACCTTATTTTCAGGGATTTAGAGCGGCTAAAAAAGATTGTTAATAACCCTGATAGACCTGTTCAGATTGTTTTTGCCGGCAAGTCTCATCCGGCTGATCACCCTGGTCAGGATGTTATTCGTCAGATATACAATATTTCTCAAATGCCTGAATTTTGCAAACGAATTGTTTTATTGGAGAATTATGATATTAATATTGCCCGATGCCTTGTCTCAGGCGTAGATGTCTGGCTGAATACCCCAAGGCGACCGTATGAAGCCAGTGGTACAAGTGGACAAAAGGTTGCTGTAAACGGCGGTATTAACCTGAGCATTTTAGATGGCTGGTGGGCTGAAGGCTATGAAGAAGGAAATGGTTGGGCAATTGGGGATGAACGGGAGTATGATGACCCGGAAAAACAGGATGCAGATGACAGTAATTCCCTGTACTGTCTGCTTGAAGAAGAAATCATTCCCCTTTATTACAAGCAAGAGGAAAAGGGTTATTCCCCTGAATGGATAAGGATGTCAAAGGAGTCTATAAAAACTATAGTTCCTGTATTTAATACAGATAGAATGGTTCGGGAATATACCCGTAAGTGTTATATTAAAGCCTCTGATTCAGGCAAAAGGAGATTTGTGGACAACCATGCCATTGCTAAAGAATTGGCAGTCTGGAAAAGGAATATTATTGACAACTGGAAGGATGTCAGATTATCTATTGAAGATGGAGACGACTCTTCTGTAATGTTTGGTGGTTCAAAAACCATTGAGGTGAATGTACATCTTGGGAAGATTCAGCCAAAGGATGTAATGGTTGAGCTTTATGTTAAGGATAATAAAGGAAATACACAGCTAATAGCTATAGAGACAGAATGCGGAATACAGGCAGAGATATCACATAGAGAGGAATATCGTTATCAGTCCAACTTCCATCCAAATGATAGCGGTCGATATACCCTGTCTGTCCGCATCATTCCCTATCATCCGGAGCTTTTGCATAAGCATGAGATGGGGTTGTGCAAGTGGCTGTGAGGAGTTGAAAGAATGAGGCAAATTGGCATGATTGTCGTAATCGCAGGGCTTGTCCCTGCTTGATATTATACGAGGAGGTGTGGCGTTATGAGGTTAGAAGCAGCTGTTGGATATTGTCAGGGAACTCATGAGGATTCTTTTGCCACAGGGGCAAAGGCAGCCGGCATTGCCATGGAAAAGACCAATGGTCGGGCAGATGCAGTGTTTGTTTTTGGAGCAATCAAGTATGATCAGCAGATGATGATTGATGGTGTGAATTCATTGATACAGGATGCTGTCCTTGTTGGTTGTTCCACAGATGGAGAGATAGTTACAGATGGGTATATGGAAGACTCTGTCTCTCTGCTGATATTGAATTCAGATGAATTCTCATTTTCTGTGGGATATGGGTTGAATGCTAATCAAGCTGCCCAAAAAACCGCTCAGGATGCTGTTAACATGGCTCTTGGTCATCTTCCTGAAGGCAAATCCCCATCTATCTGCTTTTTGTTTGGTGATGGAACAAAGGCAAATGGTGTTTCATTGGTTGAGGGTGCTAAGACAATTCTGGGTAATGAGTTTCATATTGTAGGCGGTCTGGCCGGGGATGGGTTTGGTTTTAAGGAAACATATCAGTATTGTAATAAACAAGTCATAACCAATGGTGCGGTTAGCCTTTTAATTGCTGGCGATATAAGTGTTGCTACTGGCGTAAAGCATGGATGGACATTTATTGGACGGGAAAGAAGGGTGACTAAGGCACAAGGGAATGTGGTTTATGAGCTTGATGATGAGAGTGTTTTTAAGATTTATGAGGACTATCTTGGAGAAAGGGCAGAGGAATTGCCTGGTGTGGCTTTTGAGTTTCCATTTGGGATAATTGATAAAAACAAGCAAGAGTATCTTCGTTGCCCGGTTGGAATAGATAGAGAATTAGGAACAATAACCTTTGCCGGAGAGGTTCCAATGGGAGCAACCGTTAGAATGACTACCGGGACAACCATTGATGCCATTAAGGCTGCCAGAGAGGCATCTGAATCTGCCCTGTCAGAATTGAGACAAAAGGGATTGACTCCAGCCGTTATATTTGTATTTAACTGTTGTGCCCGCAAAAAGGTCTTTGGTCGCAGAACACAAAAGGAAATCGATGCTATTCAGGGTATACTTGGTGAAAAGGTACCTATGATAGGGTTTTACACCTATGGAGAAATTGGACCGATTGATGAGGGAACAGGTGATGATTCTATTAAAACCAGTGCCTTTCACAATCTGACTGATGCTATTGTGGTCTTTGGATAGTGGTTGCTGTAATGGATCAGTGATTAGGAGAAAGATGTGTAAGGAGAAGGAGAAAGGGGGAAAGGGGAGAATTGGAAAAGAATCTCCAAGGTATTGTAATAACATATCCTTCCCCTTTTCTCCACTTTCTCCTTTTCTCCTTTTTTACACATCTGTATACCCTCTCGGAGAAGGATTATGAAAACTGTTGTTTTATTAACTGGAAATAATGAACTACTGGCTACTGTAGAAACATATTGTTATCAACATGGATTATCAATTCAGCTTCCTCTGACTATTGAGGAATGTAAGGAACAACTTCAAAAGAGTAATGAAAAGCTGGCTATACTTGACTTAAATGATTGTACAGTAGAGAATATCAGGGATATTCCTGCCATTGTTATTGGGCGACCTGAGATTATCTCTGATAGGATTAACGAGTTGGGGAAATGTGAGGATATTATTCCTATGCCGGTTATGCCGGATGTCCTGTTTTTTAGATTGAATAAGGTTATCGAAAAAGTTAAGCTATCTAAGGAATTGAAAAATGCCAGAGAAGAGATTAAAAAGCTGAATATAGATGTAGATAGTGCCTATGATGAATGGGAAAAGACTGACCGTGTTCTGAAAGCCTCATCCTTAGAGATTGAAAAGGAAAAAAATAACCTAAAAGAACTCAATTGGCAATTGGAAAAATTAAATAAGATGAAATCTGATTTTTTAACTACGGTTTCTCATGAACTTAAGACCCCACTTTCTTCAATTAAAGCCTTTTCCGAAATCCTCATGGATGACAAGATTGAACCAACAGAAGTAATAGAATTTTTGAATATTATCAATAGTGAAAGTAATAGATTGGACAGGATGATTAATAACCTCTTAATGACTTCCCGCATTGAAACCGGCAAAATATATTGGAAGATGGATGCTGTATCCATGAATAGGATTATTGAAAAAGCTGTAGATTCTATAAAATTAGATATAAAAGAAAATGGACTAAGGTTAGAGACAAATATTGCTCCCGGCATTTCTGAGGTCTATGGTGATAAAGACAAATTGGTTGATGTAGTAAATAATCTCCTGAGCAATGCGATTAATTTTACTCCAACTGATGGAACAATAAAGATTAATGTTGCAGAACAAATGATAGCAGATAAAGGGCTTGAGATTTGGGTGAGTATTCAGGATACAGGGATTGGGATTAAATACGAGGAACAGGAGAAAATATTTGATAAATTTTATCAGATAAAGAAGAATATCCTGACAGATAAACCAAAGGGTATGGGGCTTGGGCTTGCTATTTGCAAGGAAATAATTAAGCATCATGGCGGCAGAATATGGGTGGAAAGCAAGCAAGGTGAGGGCAGTAGCTTTACTTTTAGTTTGCCTGTAATTAATAATCAGGAATGCAGGAGTCAGAATCCAGAATAAGCAAAGGGTAGAAAATTGTAACTGCAGGGCTTATCTTTGCCGATACACAGAGGCAACCACAAGGAGGGGCTCCATCCTTGTGTACCTGTTAATCTGCTATATGTACCTATAGGTACACAGAATTATGTCCAAAAAATAGCACTGCAATGAGTTAATATGTTGATATGACAATAGTTGCAAATATTGCAAGGTGTACTGACAGATCTGGCACAACTTTTGCTATATGGAAAGTAAGTCTTTTCTGTGCGGATGGACAGGTAGGTAGCTTTGAATCTTAAAACCTGTAATCCAACAAAAATAACCTCCATGTTGCAGGACATGGAGGTTATTTTTTTGTTGACATTTTGGAAATTGTATGGTATATTTAGCAAGAAGGGTCAAGAATCTTCTTCAGGAATTTTTTTTTCTTCATTATTGCGGGGATAGCTCAATTGGTAGAGTATCAGCCTTCCAAGCTGGTTGTTGCGGGTTCGAATCCCGTTCCCCGCTCCAAACAAAGAATCAATTAATCAATGCAGAGAATTATGAATATTTGTGAGGGAGATTATGCAGATATTGAAATTTCTGTTATTCATTTGTTTTTTATCTGGCTGCAACCTGCTTTCTCCGCAAAAACCAACATCTGTAATACAAGAGATCACGGATGCTACAGGGGCAAGTGTCAAAATAAGTATCCCATCAAAGAAAATTGTTTCATGTTCTTCTGGAATTACAGAAGGGCTGTATGCCCTTGAGAAAGGGGATGATATTATAGCTGTAACCAATGATTGTAGCTATCTACCACAGGTGAAGAAAAAGGAGAGGGTAGGGGACAAGGGAAATATTTCTATAGAAAATCTGATTCGTCTCTCTCCTGAATTGGTTTTATCCATGGATGGTGATATACCTGCACAAACTATTACCAATTTGCGGGATATGGGAATAACCGTATTTGTTTTGAAAAAATATGCTACACATAAGGATATATGGGAAAATTTCAGGTTTCTTGGCATGATAACCAAAAGCCAGGGCGCAGCAGAATTGAATATTGTTGAGGCTGATGAAAGAATAGATGCTGTGGCAAAGAATATGAAGAATCCTAAACCAAAAGTTTTTTGGGAAATAGGCAATAAACCTTTAACCTCAGTAGGAATAGGTTCATATGCTGATACTATTATCAGGCTTGCAGGTGGAGAAAATATTGTTCGGGGAAAAACAGAATTTCCTTATTATACTGTACCTGCGGTGATTAAAAATAACCCTGATGTTATTATCTTAAGCAATGTGCCTGAGAAAGAAAGCCTGCGATGGAAACAGATTGAGTTTATGAGTGCATCTCAAAACAACAGGATATATTCGGTTGATTCAAGGCTACTGAATGTTTCTACCCCACTTGCCTTGGCAGAGGCTGTGGAAAAAGTCTCTGCAATGCTTTAACAAGTGTAACTTTCAGGTGTAAGAATGGTTAAGGCATGGACAAGGAGGTAGCACCTCTGTCACCCTGCAGCTACAGCTATTCGCTGGAAATTTGTAGCTGCGACACTTGTTGGTCGCCATCTGAATTCTGCAGACTAAATAGTTACTATCCAATCAAATAGAGGCAGGGTAAACACATCTTACAAAAAAATTACGAGGAGGTATTTCATGAGTGAAATATACATGGCCAGAGAAACTATTGACAAGCTAAGGGAAGAGTTGACCTATCTGAAGGGTAAAAAAAGACGGGAAATCTCTAAGGCTATTGGTAATGCCAGAGAGCTTGGTGATTTGAAAGAAAATGCAGAGTATCATTCTGCAAGGGAAGAACAGGGATTGGTTGAGGCAAGAATCAAAATGCTTGAGGATAAATTGAGCCGGGCTACGGTTATGGATAAAGAAAAATTTCCTGATGATACGGTTTGTATTGGGGCTAAGGTAACATTAAGGGATGTAAATAAGGGAACAGAGATAGCGTATACCTTAGTTGATATGGTTGAGGCTAATTTTGCTGAAAGAAAAATAGCTACTACAACCCCTATTGCTCAAGGGTTAATGGGAAAAAAGGTTGGGGATATTGCAGAGATTCGGGTACCGGTTGGGATATTGAAATATGAAATAATTAGTATTGTCAGGGAGTAGGCAATAAGCTGTCAGGTATCAGGTGTCAGCCTTCAGCTAAAACAAGGAGAGGTAGGACATGGTGCAATGAGTCAGTGATTGGTAAAGAAACGGACAACCACAAGAGATTGTCTCTATACCTTCAGACTTGTCCGACCAGTCCGACAATGTTGTAAGGACTCCCATGCCATCTGACAGTGGTTTTGGTCTGACAGCTGACAGCTGAAGGCTTATATGGAGCAACCCATATGTTTTCATCCGATGATAAAAGATACATGAACAGGGCATTAGCCTTAGCCGGTCGTGCCAGAGGAAAAACCAGCCCTAATCCAATGGTTGGTTGCGTTATAGTCAAGAATAATAAAATAATTGGTCAGGGCTTTCATCATGCTGCCGGTCTTTCACATGCAGAGATTAATGCCTTAAATGAGGCAGGGGATGATGCCCATGAAGCAACTATGTTTGTTACCCTTGAACCATGCTGTCATTATGGAAAAACCCCACCCTGTGTAGAGAAAATAATTGAGGCAAAAATTTCAAAGGTAATTATCAGTACTTATGACCCAAATCCAGTTGTTTCAGGAAAAGGGATAGAAAAATTGCAAAAAGCAGGGATAACTGTTGAGATGGGACTGCTTCAGGATAGGGCAATCAGGCTTAATGAGATATACAGCAAGTATATTACTACCAAAATGCCTTTTGTTTTGATTAAGGCTGGCAAGAGTCTGGATGGGAAAATTCAGGGACCAGAGCAGTGGATTACTAATGGAAAAAGCAGACAACTTGTCCACAAAAGACGGTCGGAGTATGATGCTATTCTGGTTGGGAAACAAACAGTGTTGACTGATAACCCATACCTTACCTCACGAATAAGGAATGGGAAGAATCCCTATCGGATAATAGTGGATAGCAGGCTTCAGATCTCAGTAGAGTCCAATGTATTTGCTGCCCCTGAGATGGTGATCATTGCCACAACCCCTGCTGCATCAGCGGATAAGCTATCTATTCTCAGAAAGATGGGGGCAAGGGTTGTTATTACCCCAACTGTTGATGGAATGGTCGATATCCTCGAATTAATGAAACAACTTGGTCAGATGGAGATAACCAGTGTTATTGTTGAGGGTGGGGCAAAAATAAATGCCTCAGTCCTTTCATCTGGTGTAGCAGACAAGATGTCTTTATTTATCTCTCCACAAATATTTGGGAAAAGGGATTATTTATCTGTAGTCGAAGGATTGGATGCAGCCATAAGGCTTAATGATATTTGCATGAAAAGGGTAGGGGATGATGTCCTGATAGAGGGGTATGTGGGGAGAAGATGAAATGCAGAACAGGAGTCAGAATACAGAATACAGAATACAGAGAAGACGGTAGGGGCGGCAAACATGTGTGTCTGCCCTGTATCCCTCACTGACGAGGGCAGGTGGTGGTAGCTCTGAAGGCTGACTGCAAATAGCTGAGCAACCGCACGGCTCGAATTTTTCATTGACAGTTATTTGTTACTGTGGTATAATTAATTCATCACTCATTATGATGAGAATGAAAAATGAATATGATGCAATTTTTTCAGACAAATTGAGGGAAGGATAACTATGCATTATACATATAGTTATGACAATTTTTGTCCCTTGCGGGCACATGTGTCTCCTGCCGAAAGCGTTTCCTTCCTGACAGCGAAGGGATGTTTCTGCTCTTTTTCTGCTGTTGCTGTCTTTTGGTTTTTTGTCAAATCACTTTGTTTGATTCAATCTGCCTTTGTTCACCGAATTATTAAATTGTTAGTTTCTACTGTCTGCGTTATCACCATGCTGTCGATTTTACCCCTAAATATACATCTTGCCTTTGCAGATGGAATGATTATTCCAAAACCGCGACCTAATGAACCGTTATTACCACCATTAGCCGTCAAGTATCATCATGTAAATATTGAGATAGATAATCAGGCAGCAACAACAAATATTGATCAGGTGTTTCTCAATGACCAGAGCCGGGATATTGAAGGCACATATATCTTCCCCTTGCCAAAAGAGGCTTCTATCTCTGAATTTGCAATGTTCACGGATGGTAAAAGGCTTGTTGGCGAGATATTGGATAAAGAAAAGGCAAGGAAAATTTATGAGGATATTGTCAGACAGATGAAAGATCCGGCACTCCTTGAATATATCGGTACAAATATGTTTAAGGCAAGCGTGTATCCCATTCCGGCTCGCGGCGAAAAGAGGATTCAACTTGCTTATACCCAGATTCTAAGGTTAGAGGGTGGTGTCTGCCATTATTTGTATCCATTGGATACCGAGAGATTTTCACCTCGTCCATTAGACAGCGTTATTATTACGGCTAAAATAACCTCTAAAATCCCGATCAAGAGTGTTTATTCATCTACTCACGATGTTCGGATAATTAGAAAGGACGATTACACGGTATTGGTAAGTTATGAAGAAAACAATACTAAGCCTGATAAGAACTTTGAACTTTATTACACCGTTTCTAATGAGGATATTGGACTGAACCTATTGACCCATAAAGAAAAGGCTGAAGATGGGTTTTTTATGGTTTTAGCCGCACCAAAGCAAGAGATTAAAAAGGCTATACCCAAGGATATTGCCTTTGTGGTGGATACATCGGGAAGTATGTCCGGTGAAAAGATTAAGCAGGCTAAGGAGTCATTAAAGTTCTGTATCAACAGCCTTAATAATGGGGATAGCTTTAATCTGGTTAGTTTTAGTGCTGAGGTAGAGAAATTCAAGCCAGAGTTAATTGATTATACTGAGGAAAGTAAGCAGGGGGCATTGAAATTCATTGATAATCTGGAGGCAAAGGGCGGCACGAATATAAATGATGCCCTCTTATCTGCCCTCCAGCGAACAGGGACAACCACAAAACCATATATGATTGTTTTCCTTACCGATGGCTTGCCCACCATTGGAGAGCAGAATATTAAAAAGATAACGGCAAATGTCCAGGAGGCTAATAAACAAAATACCCGCATATTTGTCTTTGGGGTCGGGGATGATGTCAATACACACCTGTTGGATAATATTTCTTCATTAAATAAAGGTGTTTCTGAATATGTCCGACCTGATGAGGACTTGGAGGTAAAGGTTAGTAATTTCTATACAAAGATCAGTCAACCGATATTATCTGACTTAAAATTAGACTTTGGCAAGATTGAGGTAAAGGATGTCTATCCTAAGATTTTACCGGATTTATTTAAGGGGTCCCAACTGATTATGTTAGGAAGATATAAGAATAATGGGGTTACAACCATAGACCTAATCGGGAAAATAGAAGGGGATATTCATGCCCATCATTATGAAGGGGTATTCCCTGAGGAAAATTTGGCTAATGATTTTTTGCCAAGATTATGGGCAACGCGAAAGATTGGGTATTTATTGGATGAAATCAGGCTCCACGGTGAGAATAAGGAATTGATTGACGAGATGAAGGAAATAAGCAAGAAATACGGTATTATGACCCCATACACCTCATTTTTAGTCTTAGAAAATGAAAAAGTGCCTGAGGCAATGCTGCGTGAATCAAGGGCTGATTTTGGTATGATGAAGTCAATGGCAGTAGGTGGAAAGGCAGTCGAGGGTGCAAAAAGATTAGCCGCACTTAAAGAGGAAATGGTAACTGCTGCCCCCACGATAGATACCATAAAACATGTTGGCAAGAAAACCTTTTACCTGCGTGATGAGGTATGGATAGATAGTGAATATAAAGAAAGGGTTGAAACCGTTAAGGTTACATACGGCACCGATGAGTACTTTGAGCTCCTTGCTAATAACCCTGACTTGGGCAAATTCTTTGCCATAGGCAAACGCATTATTGTAAGGTTTAATGAGAAATGGTATGAGGTGGCTGCAGAATAAAAGGGGAAAAGGGAGAAGGCGTGTCAATTATAAGCGTTTAGCAGTGAAAGGCTAAAGCCTGAACTCCAAGCATACTGAATCGCGAATCGTGAATCGCGGATTGCGAATCTGCAGAAATGAAACAGATTCACGATTCGAGATTCGCAATTAATAATGCCTTGCATCCCTCGCTCTGACCATGTTCCACATCTTTTACTGGACACAGAGAAAAAGTAACCGTTTAGGGTATAATTGATGCTTTGTTAACCAGTAGCTATTGCAACGAAAAGAGAAAGAGCCACAAAGGGTGTAAATATGTTAGGGAAAATAATTGCAGCGAAACAGGAGTGATTGCAAATGAGAAGAGCCTGACGAGGGTTGTATTTCTTAGGATTTACACCCTTTGTGACTCTTTTCCTGATTTCCTTATCTCCATATCTCCTAAGAGATTGACACGATATATTGTGTGCCTCAATTGTTGCACTTGCTTGTGGTATGTGCGATTATCCTGTGTCCAGTACAAAATGTGGGTAATGGTCAGTCCCTCGCTGGCGGGGGCAGTGGTGCTGAAGGAGGTAGTGTCGTGTCAACCTTAATTTGACGCATAACCATTCGTAGGGACATCCCTGCCAGAGGTGCTACCTCCTTGTGGGTGTCCGTTCTTGTGATTGTATGTTTGTAATTGTGCATTTACACGGACAGGGACAAGGGGGTAGCACCCCTGGCACCCTGTCCCTACATATTAAACTATCCGACACTTGAGAGTTGACAGGACACTAATGGACAGAATTACAGGGTATAATCTTGCAGCACGGTATCCTGATCAACAGTTTAGATTCAAGAAGACCTGCACTCAAGAGTTCTGCTTAAAGGAACTTGATCATATAGAAGAGGTAGCTCAATGGCTCAAAAAAGAGATCAAGCAATAGAGATTGTCAATAACTTCCTTGACATATTGACTAAAAAAAAGATAACTTTATTTTCTGCCTATATTTACGGATCATACATCACCGATTCTTTCCATCCCGATAGCGATATTGATGTCGCTATTGTTTCTGATGCCTTGACAGGCAATTGGATTGAAGACTGGGAGATGCTTTGTGAAGCACGACGCAATATTGATGTTAGGATTGAACCTGTTCCATTTCGTCCAGAGGAATTTTGTGATGAGAATCCGTTGGTGTGGGAGATTAAACATAAAGGGTTAAGGTTGAGATAATTTTAAGAAAAAGGAGGAGAGGACAGGGTGAGAGCAGAATTCTGATTTAGAAATGCTGCAAAACAACAGAATTATGGTAATTGCTCAATAATCGGTGGAAATTGGTAGTACACCGTAACATTAATTCTTGCTAATTATAACTATTCAGCTATCTAAATGTGTAAGA
The DNA here is from genome assembly GCA_043823615.1 of bacterium. Lineage (GTDB taxonomy): Bacteria > UBA9089 > CG2-30-40-21 > CG2-30-40-21 > CG2-30-40-21 > CG2-30-40-21. The sequence goes on along the minus strand of JBDRAP010000297.1, from coordinate 468 downwards.
TAAGGAGAAAGGGAGAAATGGGAGAACAGGGGAGAATACAAAAGGACAGAATTAAGAATATTCTGACTCCTATTAATCTTCCCCACTTCTCCATCTTCCCCTTTTCTCCTTTATTACACATCTGAATAGTTACTATTAAACTATCAGAAATTAATGTCAAAATGTAGTAGTACACTGTAACATTAATTCTTGCTAAATTATAACCATTCAGCTATCTAAATGTGTAAGATAAGGAGAAAGGGAGAAAGGGAGAAAGGGAGAAAGGGGAGAACAGTGGAGAATACAAAAGGACAGAATTAAGAATATTCTGACTCCTATTAATCTTCTCCATTTCTCCGTCTTCCCCTTTTCTCCTTTATTACACATCTGAATAGTTACTATTAAACTATCATAAATTAATGTTATGGTGTATTACACTACTTCCCAATACAAAATCTTGAGAATACAACATCCAAAACATCCTCTGTG
>JBDRAP010000296.1:0-4200 GCA_043823615.1 bacterium | reverse complement strand
GGAGAAATCTATCTGTTGTCTTTACACCATAACTTTTATTATCTTCACTCAGTTCTTGAGATCTCTCGTCGAGTACTCCTCGAGATGACAAGATCGAGTACTCCTCGAGGTTGTGTCGAGAAAAAACTTGAACATCGAGTATAAGTCATATATGACCTATTCTTTACTTAATAATACATATATATCTCCAAATCCTGTATAGAATTGCGATAAAGCCGCTTAAAGTCTCTTGTAATATTTACCTCAGATGTATAGTACAAAATTAATTTATTTTTGTTACCATCTATAATTTTTTCAACATACTCAGAGGGATATTTCAAAAAAGGCTGCTCTTCTTTTGGGAATTTATGGCTTACAAGCCGCATACCCCTCATGAGTTTTCCTGCCTCCTTAAGGTAGTCATCTTTTACCTCATCGACAAAATACCTTCTTTCTTTTCGATCAAGGTGAGTGTTTGTCTTGAGGATAATTTCCTTTCCTATTATTTCGGCCTGGAGCAGTTCCAAATTTTCGCCCCGCATTTCCTCTCTTACGGTTGCCTGAAGATCAGATTGTTTCTGTGCTGGATACATTAGTAATTCCCCCCTATGTTTTGTAAGCGTTTAGCAGCATTTGCCTACAATCTCTTAAATATAACAGCTATATTTTTCAAATATTTGTTTAGATCAAAGCAATCATTTATTTCCTGAAGGCTAAGGCAGCTTCTTATATCCTGATCGCTCAAGATCAATCCCTTAAAATCTATACCCTCATCTATGACGCGCATAGCATTTCTCTGAACCAGATGATAGGCATCCTCTCGAAGCACACCCTTTTGGGTCAATGCCAATAACAGGCTTTGAGAATGAATCAGTCCCTTGGTACGCCCTATATTTTCTTTCATCCTGTCTTCACGGACAACTATATTCTCAACAATCCATATGAATTTATTCAGCATATAATCTACTAGGATGGTACTATCAGGAATGATAACCCTTTCTACAGATGAGTGAGCAATATCGCGTTCATGCCAAAGGGCAACATTTTCCATGGCAGCCAAAGAATTTGCCCTTACAACCCTTGCCAAACCTGATATTCTTTCAGCTACAACCGGATTTCGTTTATGCGGCATAGCAGATGAACCCTTTTGTCCCTTGCCAAATGGCTCTTCAACCTCTCCTATATCTGTTCGCTGGAGATTTCTTATCTCTGTAGCAAACTTTTCTAATGAGCTGGAAACAACTGCCAGAGTAGCTATATATTGGGCATGTCTATCTCGTTGCAACACCTGAGTTGCTACCTCAGCACAGCTAATCTCTAATTTTTGACAAACATACTCTTCAACAAAGGGATCTATTTGAGAATAGGTACCAACTGCACCAGATAATTTACCAACACTAATAATCTTTACTGCCTCTTCCATTCGATGAATATTACGAAGGGTTTCAAAATACCATAAAGCCATTTTTAAGCCAAAGGTCATTGGTTCAGCATGAATACCATGGGTTCTTCCAATCATAACTGTATGTTGATATTTATGAGCCTGTTTTTTCAATACCTCAGATAATCTTTTCAGGTCATTGACAATCATCCTGCCAGCATCACGCATTCTGACAGAAAGACAAGTATCCACCACATCATAGGATGTCAGTCCCAGATGAATATACCTTGATTCCTCGCCAACATATCCAGCTACATTGGTAAGAAAAGCAATAACATCATGCTGTATGGTTTCCTCTATTTCATAAATCCCTGGAACATCAAAATTTGCCTTTTTTCTTATCACCTCAACAGCATGCTTTGGGATATTACCGAGTATAGCTTGAGCCTCACAAGCCAATATCTCTATTTCAAGTAATTTCCTGAATTTATACTCATCTGTCCATATATTGCCCATTTCAGGACGCGTGTACCTTTGAATCAATGTTCTTGCCCTCCTATTGTAGTGGCGAGTTCCAAACCCCGCCCTTTATTTTAAGTTAAAGTTTACTTGACAAATGGTTATTTGTCAAGATAAATTTTGTTGACAAGTAAGGATTATTTTGATATAATAAAATATAGAATAGTTACAAATTAACATTCCATATAAAAAAGGGGGGGACTTTTGATGGGGTGGAAAAAATACCAGAATAGGTATGTGAAAAAACGCAAAAAAAAGGGTTTGTCATGGAAAAAAGAATGGAATAGGCCATGCTGTATGGTTATGACATTGCTTTTGATCGTCTTCTGTATTTCATATTATCATACCTACAGCAATATTGCTTCTGCATCTTATTTGAGCAAAAAGCTCTCCGGATCATATATGCGTGGGATGAATATTTCCCCTGCTTCCTTTAAGCAAACATCAGAAAACGAATACACCATGAATATTGGCCATAAAAAAAGGGCAATATCTACCCTTCTACCCTTCCTTCAAAATACTGCTGTTGATCTCTTTCAGCAATATAAAATACCGGTTGGTGCTGTTGTTGCTCTTGATCCATCTACAGGAGCAATTCTGGCTATGGCAAGTCAGGGAAATGATCCCCTCAATCACCACCTTCCCCTAACCCTTTCATCTTCCTATCCAGCTGCTTCTATATTTAAGATCGTAACCCTGTCAGCTGCCCTTGAACGCGAAACCATCCATCCCAATGACATTCTAAAGGCTACAAAAAGGCTTAAATATGACGGTAAATGGATATGTGATTCCTCCAATGTTTTTCCAGGTCCAATTAGCGTGGGAAATGCTTTGGCTAAATCATGCAATACAGCCTTTGCAACAATGGCAATAGGTGTAGGGTATCCTTGTCTGGAAAAATATGCTGAAAAATTTGGGTTTAATTCTAAATTATGTTCTGATATGCCCGTAGAGATTTCGTCAGCTGTTATCTCTGATGAAACCTATGATATTGCCGCATCAGGGGCTGGATTTGGAGATATAAACATGAGTCCTCTTCATGGGGCATTGATTGCTGCATCTATTGCTAATAAAGGTCAAATAATGAAGCCAACCCTTGTTAAACAGATTGTAAATACAGAGGGAAGGGTTCTTGTAACACCTAACGCTCAGGTAATGAGAACACCAATTACACCGGAAACCGCAGAAATAATCAAGACAATGATGATACAAACGGTTCATGGTGAAGGAAATGCTCATAAGGCGTTTTATGATAGACGAGGAAATCCTTATATTCCAGGGATTAAGATAGCCGGTAAAACAGGTTCACTCTCTTGTAAATCTCAACCCAAAAACTGTACATGGTTTGTAGGGTTTGCCCCGGCAGATAATCCAGAGATAGCCATAGCAGTGTTAATTGTTAATCATGATACATGGCGGGCAAAGGCATGTACTATTACCAGAAGGATTCTGGAAGCATATTTTGAGAATAAAGATAAAAATTCTACCCTGCATATGGTTAATAAACGACATGTACGGGATACTGAGTCGTAGCAGGTATCCAGAAGTCAGGAGTCAGATGACAGAGATAAGAACTTTTATAGCTATTACTATGACAAATGAAATCAAGGAATCATTGAGAAAAATCCAAACAGAATTGAAAAAAGCTGAGGCTGATGTTAAATGGATAGAACCACAAGGGCTGCACATTACCTTGAAATTCATTGGAAATGCCCTTATTGAACAGTTAGAATCTATATATCAAACAGTTTTAGAGTCAACCTCTGATTTTGCTCAATTCCAGCTATCTTTGTCCTCATTAGGTGCTTTCCCAAATCTATCAAGTCCAAAGATAATTTGGGTAGGTGTCGATAAAGGCAGGGAAGAATGTATCAAACTATCTAAACAAATAGACAACAACCTGAATAGACTTGGGTTTCCTGTTGAATCCAAAGGATTTCTTCCTCATTTAACATTAGGAAGGGTAAAAAGTACTCGTGGCAGAAATGAGTTGTCAAAATTAATGGCAGAGCTCCAAACTAAATCTTTTGGACAGATGTCTGTTTCTAATGTAGAGGTAATGGGCAGTCAGCTAACCCTTAGAGGGGCAATTTATACTACATTGCGTGAATTAGAACTTCATTAAGCAGGGACAAGCCCTGCAGCTACAATTTATACGCAATCCACTAATTAACTTGACATATAAAAGTGATTATTCTATTCTCAGTAGCGATTCAATCGAGCTGTCATTTCGACCGAAGGGAGAAATCTCATTCGCTCGGCAAGAGGATAATTCGAGATAGAGATTTCTCACATTAGTTCGAAATGACAGAGCATTTGTC
>JBDRAP010000295.1:0-13381 GCA_043823615.1 bacterium | reverse complement strand
CAAGAACTGAGTGAAGATAATAAAAGTTATGGTGTAGTGGTTTGAGATTTCTCCCTTCGGTCGAAATGACAAAGAAGGGTCGAAATGACAGAGAGTGGGTGTCCGTTTTCTACACAGGTTAAAAAAACTTGAACATCGAGTTATACGCTTAATTCCATCTCTTAAAACAGGAATATTAAAATCGGTCAAATGGCTGCACCAATTATCTTTTCTGTGATCTGATTAATTTCCATCCTCTGTGCCTCTGCGTCTCTGCGGTGAACTATTGCCTCATCTCCCCATCTTCTTCCTCAGCTCCCTGAACCGATTAAGAACCTCATCCGTGGGAATAGATTTTGCCCTTGCCCCCATATCCTCACCAGTTATCTCTTTTATGGCAAGCAATACCTCTTCGCCGGTTATTGGTTTTGCCTTAGAGGCAGCCAGTCTGCAGATTAGCAAGGGGATAACCTTTTCTTTATGCTTTTTTATCAGGTCAATGATGAAATATGTCTCTGCCGGCAGAAAGACAAATTCCTTAGCACCTTCCTTGATATGTTTAGGATCAGTAAGGTTAATGGTTGCTGTAGCATACCCACCCTGGCCAAAAAACACTGCTACACGATCATATTCATAATTCATGTATGCTTTTCTATCAAACTGCTGCCAGCACACAGCAGAGGCATAACCGCACAGTCCATCTATAAACCATTGTGCGGTTTCATCCCATACAAGGGTTTTTTTCAATATTTCCTGAGCCATATAATAGGGAAAGAGACAATGCAGATAATACCTGTGGCATGGGTTTTGAAATGGAAAGCTATATTCACAGACAATGGGCAAACAGGTGATATTATCAACAATTAACCATTTATCATCATGAATTGTCTCGATAAATGGGTCGCCTCGCCAGACTGGACAAAAAACAAAGCCATACATCTGTCCCTTTAACATCTCTTGCGATGAGATATTGAATAATGTTTGTATCTTTTTGCACTCAAGAGACATTTTTTTTACAGTCTCCAGGGCAATTTTTTGTTGTAGAATATCACCATTAGGGTAAAAGACCTCTACAATATCTTCTTTCAAAGCAACCTTGTTTATCTTTAGATGTGTTACAGATTTTATTGCCCCTTTCTTTGGGGGATGAGCTGACAGGTATAATCCCATAATCATCCCTATCAATAACATTCCAACAATAAAGCCTGGAATAAATCCCTTTAACCTTGCCATTGATACGACACCTCCATTTCTTTAATAGATAGATGGATGAGGTCATTGATTATTAATGATTCTCCTCCAACCACACCCAACACCTCATGCGGAATACCTGCTTGCGTGATTATTTGCATAAATTGTTCAAGGTTGGCACCTGATACAGAGACAATTATTCTGGATTGAGACTCACCAAAGAAAAAAGACATTGTGGGTATGGACGGCTTACTCTCAACGATTGCCCCTATCTTTCCCTGAAGGCAACACTCAGCCAGAGCCACAGAAAGCCCACCCTCAGCACAATCATGGGCAGACTTGATTATTCCAGTCTCAAATGCCTCAAGCACAGCCTGTTGAATGCAGGCTTCCATCTTCAGATCAATCACAGGTGGTTTTCCTTTAACCATCCCATGGATTATTTTCAAATACTCGCTTCCGCCAATCTCATCCCTTGACTCACCCAGCATAACTATCATATCCCCCTCATCCTTAAACCCCATATCCGTAACATTGGAGGCATCTTGTATTACACCAACCATACCAATCACCGGCGTAGGATAGATTGGACCAGACTCACTTTCATTATAAAAACTGACATTCCCACCGGTTACAGGCACATCTAATGCCTGACATGCCTTAGTTATGCCCTCAACCGCTCTTCTAAACTGCCACATCACCTCTGGATCCATGGGTGAGCCAAAATTAAGACAATTGGTCAGGGCAAGGGGCTTTGCTCCAACACAAACCACATTCCTTGCTGCCTCTGCCACAGCTATCATTCCACCGACATATGGGTCAAGGTAGCAATACCTTCCATTACAATCCGTAGACATGGCAATTGCTGCCTTTGTCTCCTTTATCCGCACAACACCGGCATCTGCGGTACCGGGGCACAGGATGGTATTGGTTCTGACCATATGGTCGTATTGTTCATAAATCCATGCTTTATTAGCAATTATGGGTGAGGCAAGAAGCTGGAGCAATATTTTATTAAATGTGTCTGCATCACAAGCTATTTCTGGCAAAGAGAATTCCTGTATCCCTTTCAGGTATTCCGGCTCTTTTTCAGGGTGATGATATATTGGGGCATCATCTGCCAATGCCTTAGCAGGTATCTCAGAGACAATCTCCTGTCCATCCATTACCCGAAAAAGCCCATCATCTGTTACCCTGCCAATGACCACAGAATGCAGATCCCATTTTTCAAAGATTTTTTCAACCTCTTTCTCGTACCCTTTTTTCACACAAACCAGCATTCTTTCCTGAGATTCAGAAAGCATCAATTCATATGGGGTCATACCCTGTGCCCTTTTGGGTACAAGGCTTAAATCTATTTCTATGCCTACGCCTCCCTTGCTGGCCATTTCACAGGTAGAACATGTCAGCCCTGCGGCACCCATATCCTGCATACTTACAAGGTAATCCTTTTTAGCAAGCTCCAGACATGCCTCAAGCAAGAGTTTTTCTACAAAGGGGTCACCAACCTGAACCGCAGGCCTATCCTCATAAGAGGATTCAGTCAATTCCCTTGAGGCAAATGATGCCCCCTTAATCCCATCCCTGCCTGTGGCAGAGCCAACATAGATGATAGGGTTGCCCTCACCAACAGCAGCAGCCTTTACTATTATACCATCACTGATTATCCCCAAACTCATAACATTTACAAGTGGATTTCTTTCATATGCAGAATCCATGCAAACCTCTCCCCCAATAGTAGGGATACCCATACAATTCCCATAGCCGGCTATACCGGAGACAACGCCGCTTAATAGCCTCCTGTTTTGTGCTGAGTCCATCTCTCCAAATCGCAGAGAGTCAAGAATGGCAATAGGCCTTGCACCCATAGTAAATATATCCCGCAATATCCCGCCTACACCTGTGGCTGCCCCCTGATATGGTTCAACCGCTGAGGGATGATTGTGCGACTCTATCTTAAAGGCTACCCATATCCCATTCCCAATATCTATCACACCTGCATTCTCACCCGGTCCAACAAGCACCCTTTCTGATTGAGTAGGTAGCATTTTCAGGGTAGATCGCGAGCTTTTATAGCTGCAATGCTCACTCCACATCACAGAAAAGATACCCAGCTCTGTAATGGTTGGTACCCTTTTAAGAATGCTCAGGATTTTTTCATACTCTTCCTCAGTAAGTCCGTGTTCGGAAACGAGTTGCTTGGTAATTTCCATTGTTTTTCTCCTTGCTTACGATCTAATAGCTGTTGATTCACAACTATCCATATAATTGTGAATATAACAGATTGGATAGATATTGTCAAGTCTTTTTTTGTTTTTGACTTGTAATCCTTAATTGACAAGTCGATTTTTTCATTGACACAATTGTTATATTTTGATATAATACAAAAAGAAAAAGATGCTTGAGCAGGGATATGCTGATAATAAGATTTTTTAAAAATATATTGTCTATAATACAAGGGATATTCAAAGGTGAAGACTGCTTTTTGTGTGATGATTGCAGGTATGATTATAGGAGTGCCTGCCACCTACCTGAACGGCCAAATGCAAGAAAATGTTCTGATTATAAAAGAAGGTAGCTATGAGATATTATCCAATTTGTTTGGATGTAAAAAACAGAAGGTGTGTGATTGTTGGTGGTGGAGAAGTATCTGCAAGAAAGATAGCCTGTCTATTGAATTATGAGGCAAATATAGTTGTTATAAGCCCCCAAATAACTGAAGCGATTAATACCCTTGTTCAGGGAAAAAGAATAGAATGGATAGACCGCAACTATCAGAGTGAAGACCTGAAGGATGTATTCTTTGTTGTTGTTGCCACTAATGATCACGAATTAAATAAACAAATTTCACAAGATGCAAGGGATAAGAGAATACTCGTCAATATGGTTGATTCGGCTGAGGATTCTACATGTATTCTTCCAGCAGTACTCTCTCGGGGGTCATTAAGCATTGCTGTTTCTACAGAGGGAAAGTCTCCTGCACTGGCAAAAAAGATACGGGATGACCTATCCGTAATGTTTGGCAAAGAATACATAGGGTTTGTAGAATTATTAGGCAGCCTTCGTCAAACTGTCAAAACTACCTTTGATAGCCAGATAAAACGCTGTATTATCTGGAATAAGTTGCTTAATTCAGAGTTGCTTGAATTGCTGAAAAAGGGACGGACAGATATGATAGATACAGTACTCAAAAGATATGGAATAAATAGACGGAAAGATTCCTGATGAAAGAGTTTATTATTGGCACCAGGGGTAGTAAATTAGCGTTGACTCAAGCCTCCTCTGTCATGTCTCAATTGCAAGCAATATATCCAGAAGTAACATTTCAAATAAGGGTTATTAAAACCCGTGGCGATAAATTGACTCATGCAAATCTTGCTCAAGTAGGTGGATATGGGTTCTTTGTCAAAGAAATAGAGGATGCCCTTTTTTCTAAAGATATTGACATTGCTGTTCATAGCTTAAAAGACATGCCGGCAGTACTTCCCAATGGCTTAAAAATCGGGGCAATATGCAAAAGATTAGATGCAAGGGATGCCTTTATCTCTAAGAATGGTTGTAGATTAGAGGATCTGGAGAAAGGGGCAGGCATTGGAACAAGCAGTCTTCGCAGACGCATTCAACTGCAAATGTTCAGACCCGACTTAAGGGTACTTGATTTGCGGGGAAATCTGGATACACGATTGGAAAAATTAACAGAAGTCCCAGAAATGTCAGGGATTATTGTTGCCGCAGCTGGATTGTACCGGCTTAAAATGGAGGAAAAAATCACTCAACTTTTACCCACAAACCCATTTTTGCCTGCTGCAGGTCAGGGGGGCAGTGGCTGTTGAGGTACGAGATCAGGATGAAGCTGAGCTATTGGTCAGTGTTTTAGATGATGAGGACTCCAGACTGACTGTTTCTGCAGAAAGAGCGTTTTTAGAGAAAATAGGCATTGGATGTGCCGCTCCTGTTGGGGTATATGCTGTGATTGTGGAAGAGGCAGAGGGGAAAATACAGAAGACAGAATACAGGAGACAGGAGTCAGAAGACAGAATACAGAATGCAGGAGTCGGGAGTCAGGAGGCAGATATTGCTCAAGGATTAACTAGACACCAAACTCCAATCCCATCATTTTCAAAGAAGAGATTGATTATTCGGGGAATGATCTCTGAACATTGGGGAGAGGCTGAGGGAGTGCCTGAGGATTGCAGGGAGATTGGGCTGTTGCTGGGAGAAAGGATGAGACTATACGAATAGTGTTTTGTCAACCTTAGAATGACGGATGCAATTGTAGTGTAGGAACAGGGTGCCAGGGGTGCTACCCTTTATCCCTGTCCGTTGTCTGATTGGTTACTCAAACAACGGACAACCACAAGGGTTGTCCCTACAACTACAACGGTTATCCTGTAATCCCTCAGTTATTGGTGGGAATTGGTAGTCGCAACCTTTAGGTTGCGTTATTTTACGCAGGCTAAAGCCTGCGACTACCACTGATAACTGAGGCATTACATTATCCGACAAATTAAGGTTGACAGGACACTAGTAGGACTAATAAAAGGAGGCTATTAAAAATGTCTATGCAGCATGAGGTATTGGTTGTTGGTTCAATAGGGTTGGATTCAGTAAAGACCCCATTTGGTGAGGTGTCTGATGTTTTAGGGGGATCAGCTATTTATTTTTCTGTAGCAGCATCCTTTTTTACGAGTGTAAAGTTGGTTGGGGTAGTTGGCGAAGATTTCCCCAAGCAACATATAGAATTATTAAAAAAACATCACATTGATCTGTCTGGATTGCAGACACTTCCGGGAAAGACATTTCGCTGGAAGGGTAATTATGGTTATGATTTGAATGAGGCTATTACCCTTGACACAGAGCTTAATGTTCTGGCAAGCTTTAATCCGCAACTTCCTGATGTTTACAGGGACATAAAGTATGTGTTTTTAGCTAATATTGACCCTGAATTGCAGCTTCATGTGTTGAATCAGATAAGAAAACCAGAGATTGTTGTTTGTGATACCATGAACTTCTGGATTCATGGGAAAAGGGATAGCCTTATCAAGATATTACAACGAGTGGATATCGCCATTATGAATGATGCTGAGGCAAGAGAGTTGTGCCAGGAATCAAATCTTGTCAAGGCAGGCAGAATAATCCGTTCATGGGGACCAAAGCAGGTTATTATCAAAAAAGGGGAGCATGGGGCATTGATGTTTTCCAATGGGTCGTTTTTTTCTGCACCTGCGTATCCGCTTGAAGAAATCTTTGACCCAACGGGTGCTGGCGATACCTTTGCCGGCGGGTTTGTTGGGTATCTTGCCTCTTGTGGAAAAATTAATGATAGAGCTATGAGAAAAGCGATTATATATGGGGCAACCTTGGCTTCATTTGTGGTTGAAGATTTTAGTGTACAAAAAACATCATCCTTAAATCAACAGGAAATAAAGGATAGGTATCAGGAGTTTCAGAACATAGTTCATTTTGGGGAGTAACAATGTTTGGTAAATGGTTTGATAAGCTGAAAAAAGCCCTTAATCCCACAAAGATTGGGTTTTTCAAATTTTTTGTTAAGGATGAAAATGTTTGGGATGAGATTGAAGAGGCTTTTATCAATACAGATGTTGGTATTGAAACAGCCCTTAAAATAGTAGAAGAACTGCGAAATAGCTCTGTTAAACCAGAGGGATTGAGAAATGCATTAAAGGAAAAAATAAGCAGTATACTGGGTACGCAGGTTTCTGGCTTGAATTTTTCTCCGGGTGTACCTGCAATTTTTTTATTTATTGGCGTAAATGGCTCTGGCAAGACAACTACCATTGGCAAGTTGGCTTTTAAGCTTAAACAAGAAGGCAAAAGCGTATTAATTGCTGCGGCTGACACATATCGTGCGGCAGCTATCCCACAGCTTGAGGAATGGGCAAGAAGATGCGAGGTGGAAATATTAAAGCAACAAGAAGGAGCAGACCCTGGTGCAGTAGTTTATGATGCCCTGGATGCAGCCATTGCCCGAAACATAGATGTGGTTTTGATTGATACTGCCGGCCGTCTCCATACCAAACAGCACCTTATTTCCGAGATGAAAAAGATTCGTGGAATATGTGAAAAGAAGATACCCGGTGCACCCCATGAGGTATTATTGGTTCTTGATGCAGTCTCTGGACAAAATGGGCTTATTCAGGCTCAAAGCTTTTTAGAAACTGTAGGAATATCCGGGATTGTCCTGACTAAGTTGGATGGCACGGCTAAAGGCGGTATTGTTATCTCTATTGCTGACAAATTGAAGGTGCCGGTGAAACTTATCGGGATTGGTGAGGGATTAGAGGATATTGGTGAGTTTAATCCAAATGAGTTTGTTGAAGCATTGTTTGGAGAAGAGTAGGATGCTGATCATTTGCGTATTGTAAAGCAAAGATATTAAGGGTTGATACCTGACAGATGGTAGATAGAAAAGGGATGGGATTATTAAGTGTATGATATAATTGTTGTTGGAGGGGGACATGCTGGGTGTGAGGCAGCTTTGGTGGCTGCCAGGATGGGGATGAAAACCCTTTTGTTAACCATGAATATTGATACCATTGGACAAATGTCCTGTAATCCGGCAATAGGCGGGCTGGCTAAGGGTCAGATAGTCAGGGAGATAGACAGCCTTGGCGGTGAAATGGCTAAGCTCATTGATAAGACCGGTATTCAGTTTAGAATGCTTAATACCAAAAAGGGGCCGTCAGTTAGATCCCTCAGGGCACAGGCAGATAGAAAGCAATACCAGCTTGCAGCCAAATGTGTAGTAGAATCGCAAGAGAATTTGGATATAAAACAGGCAATGGTTGAAGAAATATTAGTCGAGGAGATAGCACCTCTATCAGAGTCAAGAATTGTTGGCATAAAAATACAAGAAAAAAGCATCTCTGGAATAAATAGCACTTCTGGTGAAAGTGTTTTTTATTCTACTCAAGCCCTGATTATTACTACCGGGACATTTTTGAATGGGTTAATTTTCGTAGGGGATACTTCTTTTCCTGGTGGCAGGCTTGGAGATCTTGCCTCGTCAGAATTATCAAATTCACTTAAAAAATTGGGATTATCCATGGGAAGATTAAAAACAGGAACCAGCCCCAGGATAGATAAAAAAACTGTTGATTTTTCCATGCTTCAGGTTCAAAACGGGGATACAGAGCCAATACCATTTTCATTTTCTACTAAAAAAATAGATAGAGAACAAATTCCTTGCTATATTACCAATACTAACTTGGCAACTCACAAGATAATCCGGGATAATCTTGATAAATCTCCGCTTTATGGCGGGATGATTCAGGGAACCGGCGTAAGATACTGTCCCTCGATTGAGGATAAGATTGTTAAGTTTGCGGAAAAAACAAGCCATCAGGTATTTATTGAGCCAGAGGGGTATGATACAGATGAGCTTTACCTGAATGGGATCTCTACCAGTCTGCCTGAAGTCATTCAGCTGGAAATGTTGCAAACTATTCCTGGTCTGGAAGGGGTTAAAATACTTAAGCCCGGATATGCCATTGAGTATGATTTTGTTTTTCCGACCCAGCTTAAACCTACCCTTGAAACAAAATTGATCGAAGGACTGTACATGGCCGGACAAATAAATGGCACCTCTGGATACGAAGAGGCTGCGGGACAAGGGATTATGGCTGGAATAAATGCTGTCTTAAAAATCAGAAGGCAGGAGGCATTTATCATTAAAAGATCCCAAGGCTATATTGGTGTATTGATAGATGACCTTGTTACAAAAGGAACAATAGAGCCATATAGAATGTTTACCTCAAGGGCAGAGTATAGATTGCTTCTTCGCCATGATAATGCAGATCAAAGGCTTATGGAATATGGACACAAGTTTGGATTGATATCAGAGGAACAATATCAAGGGCTGAAGAGAAAAATAATTTTGATAGCAGGGGAAAGGGAACGGTTAGAACATACTACGGTTACACAGGGCAAGGGCAGGACGGGTAGTGCCCATCTATTGCTATCAGGGAGTCAATTGGAAGAAAAATTGGGGGAATTAAAAGAACCCTGCTCCCTTGCTCAGATTTTACGGCATCCGGGAATAACATATAATGATATTGAGGAGTTTTTGTGTGCCAGAGGTGCTGCCTCCTCGGAACAAGTGCCAGAGGTGCTACCTCAATTATCACCGGAAATAAAGGAAGGGGTAGAGATAGAGATAAAATATGAGGGGTATATAAGGAGACAGTTAGCCCATATCGAGGATTTCAAACGGATGGAAAACTGGCTGATCCCAATTGATTTTGATTACTATTCTGTCATTGCACTATCTCGTGAAACAAGGGAAAAGCTCTCCATGATAAAACCTGTTTCCCTTGGTCAGGCTTCAAGGGTATCAGGGGTTCGGGTGTCAGATATTTCGGTGTTAATGATTTATTTAGAAAGATTGAGAAGAGAGAGAAGCAGCAGGTTGTCATGATGGTAAGCAGCGTCTTATATTGACACGATATATTGTGTTAATCTCACGACAGGCTGTTACGGAATAGGAATTTGGCACGAGAAGCATACAGCATATTGTGCTAATCTTAGCAATAGGTACTATATATGGTATGGTGTTGCCACTGTTTTTTAGTTCCGTAACAGCCTGACGAGCAAGTTTTTATTCTAACAGCCTTACAACATCACCAGATTGTGGGAGAAGGAGATAGATGGTTAATGAGCAAGTTCTTGCAGAAATCGTAAGGCGATTAGTAACTAACTTTCAGCTATGCAAAATTATCCTTTTTGGTTCACAAGCACGACAAACAGCAGATGATCGTAGTGATGTAGATATTTTAGTTATTTGTCCCATTAAAGATAAACGGCGTGCCTTGATGGTAGCGATGGATATGTCTTTAGAAGGATTAGACATCGCCAGAGATATTGTTATTCTTTCCCCTGAAGAGTTTGAGATAGATCGCCAAATTCCAGGTACCATAGCTCGACCTGCTTGGAAGGAAGGAAGGGTTCTTTATGAGCAATCTTAATCAAGAGGTGTTACGAAAAGTAAAGCAGTGGCTTGCCCACGCTGATGAAGATTTGTGTCTGGCACAATATGGCTTGACCATGTCAAGCAGTTGTCCATATAGACTTATTGCCTATCATGCCCAGCAATGTGTTGAGAAGTATTTGAAAGCCTATCTTGTCCATCGAATGGAAGACTTTCCTTATACTCATAATATCTCCCGACTGCTGGAACTATGCGATAAACAACAAGTAAATTGGACTGAAACAATTCAGGATGCGAAAGGACTGACTTCGTATGCAATTACTACCCGCTATCCTAATGAAGATGAAGAGGTAACCAGAGAAGAAGCAAGGTATGCTATTCATCTTGCTACTCAAGTCCGACAGACAGTTCGGATAACACTGATTCAGGAAGGAATGGAGCTCCCAATAGAGGCAGCTATATGAGTACTTCCTTTGATCAACTTGAAGAATTATCCTCAATGATGGGGATTGCATTAAACAAAACCCAGATTGACCAGTTTTCGTCCTACCTTGCCTTGCTTGTACAAGAGGCTCAAAGGGTAAATATTACAGGAATTCGTGATGAGGAGGAGATAATAACCAAACACTTTTTGGATTCCCTCAGTTGTGTAATGGCAATGAAATTAACCCCGGACATGAAGGTGCTGGATGTAGGAAGCGGAGCCGGGTTTCCTGGCGTGCCATTAAAGATATATGCACCGGAGATACAATTAACTGTTCTGGATTCAAGTCAAAAACATCTCAATTTTCTTTACAAGCTGCGAGGTAGTCCCTCTATTAATTGTGAGTTTGAGATATTAGAGGGAAGGGCTGAGGAATATGGACAGTCTGAAGGACATCGGGAGGCATATGACCTTGTTGTTTCCAGGGCTGTGGCAAAAATGAACATCCTGACAGAATACTGTCTGCCATTAGTAAAAATAGGAGGGAGCACCTCTGGCAGCGGTAGCACCTCTGGCAGAGGAAGCACTTCTGACAGCGGATACTTTATTGCTATGAAGGGACAAACAGGGGATATTGAGGCAAGGGATGCAGAATCCGTCATTCAAATGCTTGGGGGAGAGATTGACGATCTTGTGGATGTGATTTTGCCGGATAGAGGAAGCCCCTCTGGCAACAGTAAGCGAATGCTAATAAAGGTGTTAAAGATACGGCAAACACCTGTTGAATATCCAAGAAGGACAGGTGTGCCGGAAAAAAAGCCACTTAGTTAATTGGTTTGTTTTAAGTACGCAGCAACATATGCAATCAAATTTAATGGGACGCAGATTTTCGCAGATTATCAGGATAAAATCCTAACCCCTGTTGGCAAGGGTTAGACAGCGGCTGATGATGCTGATTTGATTAATTACACGGCAGGTAGGGACGAACGGCCGCTTGCCCCTGCTGGTTCTGAGACATTCGATTTTGTGGGTGAGACAGAGGGCAGGCACGGGGGCCTGCTCCTATGGCAGTGGCAATTATCGTGAAGTTGAGTTTTTACACAGTCTGATGGTAAATAGGGAGTAGAAACATGGGTAAAACAATTGTTGTTGCTAATCAAAAGGGTGGCGTGGGAAAAACCACCACAACTATTAACCTATCTGCCTGTTTGGGGATGATAGGAAAAAAGATACTATTGGTGGACATGGACCCACAGGGAAACAGCTCCAGCGGGCTTGGAATTGATAAGCACAAGTCTAATCCCAATATGTATAATGTGTTGATAGGGAATGCTGCTGTTGAAGAGGCTGTCTGCAGCACAGAAATAGAGCAGCTATCCATTGTTCCATCTAATGTTATCCTTACTGGTGCAGAGATAGAGCTTGTACCCTTAGAAAAGAGGGAGTTTATGCTCAAGAATGCCCTTAAAGGAATAAAAGACGACTATGATTTTATCTTTATTGATACCCCGCCATCGCTTGGTTTGCTTACACTAAACAGCATGGTTGCAGCAGATACGGTTTTGATACCCATTCAATGTGAATATTATGCCCTTGAGGGATTAAGTCAACTTCTTAGTACCATTACCCTGGTTCATGGAAAGCTAAATCCCTCGCTAAAAACAGAGGGTATTCTCCTGACCATGTATGACCCAAGAACAAACCTTGCTCAACAGGTGGTTAAGGAAATTACTACCTGCTTTGCTGACAAGACATATAAAACGCTTATTCCTAATAATGTTCGTCTTTCTGAAGCCCCAAGCTTTGGAAAACCGATTATTCTTTATGATATTGGTTCTAAGGGGGCAGAGAGCTACATGACCTTTGCCAGAGAGTTTTTGACAAAACAGCCTTAATGGGACGCAGATTTTCGCAGATTATCAGGATTCCGACCCGTGAAATCAAGATTTGGTCCACAGATTACACAGATTTCACAGATTAGGGAAAGTATCAAGCGAGATGGATAAGAGAGATACTAAGACATATATAATTGTTGAGGTGGCGATGGATGTGCATCGAACCTTGGGCATTGGGCTGTGGCTTTCTGGAGGCTGTTTATTCGTAAAATGATAGAATACAGAGGACAGAAGGCAGAATAGATGCAGGTTCTTTCATTCTGACTTTGAGCAAAAAGCTTAGAATACAAGCGATTTATTTTTAATCTGTGAAATCTGTGAAATCTGTGGATATATCTTGTATCTGTTACACAATCGGGAGGGATTTCTGTGGGAAAGACAAAGAAAAAAAAGGTTGAAGTATTGCAGACAAGTTCTGTCAGGGGTGCTATCCCCCGGATAAGGGTAAGCAAAGAAACATGGATTATTCTTGGAGCAGGGATATTGGTGTCTCTTCTGTATCTGGTTGCCATGCTTTTTTATACAGAAGGGCATCTTTCGTTGCCGGCATCCAAGGCATTTTATCAGTTTCAATATGCTAAACAGCTGGCAGCAGGTAATTTTTTTCAATATACACCGGGTGATACATCCAGCACTGGTGCAGGTGGACTATTATATCCCCTGCTTTTACTATCTGCCTTTATACTTGGGATAAAGGGAGCGGGAATAATCCTTTATGCTTTTTTCTCAGGCGTATTGCTTCTTTTGCTTTCAGCCTGGATGCTTTTCTTGATAGGGCAGCAGATTGCAAATAAAGAAACAGGGATGCTTGCAGCTCTTCTTTTTTTGTTAAACGGACCAATCCTGTGGACATACCTTGGCGGCACAGAAACGCTTTTGTTTGCAACACTTAGCGTACTAACAATATATTATTTTCTTAGGGCGATAAATACCAACAAATACACA
>JBDRAP010000294.1:0-7636 GCA_043823615.1 bacterium | reverse complement strand
TTTGCACATGGTAGTACTAATCAGCGGAACAGTAATCATCGAGTGTATATTTTGTCTGCCCGGAATTGGCGGATTGGCATTTAATGCAGCAGAGGCAAGGGATACAGGACTATTATGGGAATACTCTTTTTTGTTGTGATTATCGTGGTAATACTTAACATGGTCAATCGAATAATTGCCCTATGCATGGATCCAAGATTGAGGGGTGCGTAAGTAAGCGGTCAGCTATCAGTGGTCAGCCTTCAGTTTTCATAAGGTATTACATCACAAAAAGCAGGAAAGCGTAATGTCAGGGTATCCTTCCTTTTCTTGATTTTATGGTCTTTACTGACTGCTGATAGCTGACAGCTGAACGCTTACAAACAAAGGTGATATTCCATGAGATTTATCGAAAAAAAATGTACAAAATCAGGGGATGAATCTGTCAAATGGTTAAGAGGCACACCCTTGGTGCATATAAATGTCATCCTTTTTATGTTAATTGTTGGACTGGCAATCCTCGGCTATCTTATTCCCTATAATGGTCTTGACCTTCGTCAGGAGGCTCAACTTATCCCGCCCTGCTGGAGGCATTTATTTGGCACTGATCCAGATGGTCGGGATCTGTTTATCAGGGTAATTATCGGCATAAAGGCATATTTTTTCCCTGGGGTTATGAGTGTTTGTATTTCTACCCTGCTTGGAACAATATTAGGGATATTTGCCAGCAGTATCTGTCCCGGGATTTGGGGGAGGATAATAAATTTCTTTACTCGTTGTACATTAGATGCCATTGAATCCTTTCCTAAATATATTGTCCTTCTTTTATTGATTACATTATTCCTGAGCCAACCTTTTATCATCTGATGCTGGCTCTCGGGGTGCTTAATTCCTCTAAGCTGGGCAAGATGGTAATGGATAAGATTGAATCACTGCGTAAAAGGCATTTTATTGAGGCTGCTGAAGCACTTGGACTGAGCAGGATAGATATCATCTTTCGGCATATCCTCTTCTATAATTGCTTTCCCATCTTCATCATTCAAGCCTCACTACAGATGGCTGAGGTTATCCTGCTTGAGATAGGCTTAAATTATCTTGGTTCTATCAGCAAATGGGGACTTTGTCCAACCATTCCGGAGCCATTTCCAAGTTGGGGAAATATTTTGATTATGTGGATAAATCATATAGATAGTTGGTGGATGGTATTATGCCCACTTCTGATTATTATCATTAATATTCTTATCCTCTATTCTATCGGGGATAGGATTATAAAAAATTTGGATATAACGCATGATGAGGAATAAGAGATGGCACAGAGAACTCGCAGAGGAGACGATTGACAATGGAAGCTTTACTTGCCGTGGAAGGGCTTAAGACATATTTCTACAATGAGGCAGAAAAAAGATTTCTGCGGATTGTAGATGATGTTTCCTTTGAGATAGACAAGGGCAAAACCGTGGCTTTATTTGGAGAATCTGGCAGTGGTAAGACCCGCATAGCTTATTCCATTATGGGTATTGTGCCTCATCTGCCAGGGATTATCAGGGGCAGGATATATTTTAAGGGGAAAAACTTACTGGAAGGGCTTGAAGAGATCTGTCATATTGAGGATAATGGAGATGAATTAATCATTGATAAGGATGTTAATGCCTGGAACAGGGTTTTTGGATACGAGGCATCGATGAAACAGATACGGGGGCAAGGGATAGCTATTATCCTTCAGGGTGCGGTTTCAGGGCTTAATCCCTTTCATAAACTCAAGTCGCAAATAGAAGAAGCATACCTTCTCAATGGCAGGGATAAGTCAGGGATGCAAGAAGCCATAAATAATCTCTTGCTGCGACTCAATTTTACAGAAAAGCAAGCAGATTTATATCCCCATAACCTGAGTGGCGGGATGTGTCAGCGAATGATGATTGCCATGGCAATGATAGCAGAGCCTGACCTGCTTATTGCTGATGAGCCAACCACAGGGATTGACCCACCGCTAAGGATGCAGATCATAGGATTGTTGCAGGAATTTTCCACGAATAATGACCATTCCCTCTTGCTTATCTCCCATGATCTTGAAGCAGTAAAGTTGTTGTCCCAAAGTGTTGTGGTTATCTGCCGTGGCAAGATAGTAGAAACATGCCCCACAGAGGTTATTAAACAAGGAAAGGCACTGCATCCATACACCAATGCCCTGATTGAGGCACACGAGATTATTCATGATAATAAGGGATTAGATGCTGTCAAAGAAAATAGTATTACCTCGTCTGATGGATGTAAATTCTATTCTCAGTGCAGAATACGAGAGGAGATATGCCTGAAGGAAGAGCCTGAATTGGTGCTGGTTGATCCTGAATTAAACCATAGTGTTCGCTGTCATAAGTGGAAATTCTGACTCCTGAATTAATTGGATATAATTAGTAACTATTCAGATGTGTAATGAAGGAGAAAAGGAGAAAATGGGGAAATGGAGAAAAGAAGAATTAACTGATAAAATTAAAGGGTGGAGATAGAAAGAGATTAGATTTTTTCTCCAATTCTCCCCCTTCTCCACTTCTCCATCTTAATCTTGCACATCTTTCGGTATAGCGTGAATAGTTACTATAATTATCATATATGCAATCCAATAAAATAGTTGACAGTAGAACTGCAAACAGAAATCGATAATCTGTGAATCTGTGGCATTTTGTTTTTGCTGCTGTAAGTTACTCTTGTGTCAACTTAATTAATGGATTGCATATATAAAAGGTAATCTCTCAGTTATCAGTTGGAATTGGTAGCCGCAACCTTTAGGTTGCGTTATTTTACTAAAGGCATAAAGCCTGCGACTACCACTAATAACTGAGGCATTACTGTAATAAGAGGTGGATTAAGGTGAGTAATATTCTCCAACTTCAGGAAGTAAAAAAAGGATTCCGTTGGTCATCCGGATTGATGTACCAAAAGGTTTCAGATAATAAGGGTATATGGGCTGTGAATAATGTTTCGATAAACATTAAGAATGGTGAATCTGTGGGGCTTGTAGGGGAAAGTGGCTGTGGAAAGACTACTATTGGGAAGGCTATCTTAAGGCTATTCCCTTCATTAGATAGTGGAAGCATACATTTTGGACAAAAATCAAAGTGTGTGTTTGAATATTCAATGAAAGAATTATCTGAATATCGACACAAGGTGCAGATGATATTCCAGAATCCTGATGCTTCCCTGAACCCACGAATGCTAATAAATAATAGTATCAAAGAGGCTGTCAGAATCGGATATAAGCAGGCAAATAAAAGGGAAATAGCAGGGTTTGTCAGGATGTATCTGGAGAAAATGAATCTTGATCCAAAACGGATTGATGATTATCCTGATGATTTGAGTGGTGGAGAAAAACGAAGGGTAGGGATAATTCGGGCATTAGCAGTAAAACCCCAATTAATCGTAGCTGATGAGCCATTTTCAGGATTAGATGTTTCTAACAGAAATCATATTCTTTCCATTTTTATGAAGATACAAGAGGAGGATAATGTTACATTTTTTCTTATTTCACATGATATAGGGGTGCTCAAGCACCTCACCTCTCAGATAGTAACCATGTATACAGGAAGGGTAATAGAAATATGCCCTACAACTAAAATGATTGCCGGGCAAGCAGTTCATCCCTATACAAAGGGTTTATTGGCTGCATCCAGATATGACCAGTCTATAACCATAAGCTGGAAATCGTCTCAAGGTGATACTGGCGGGTGTTTGTTCCATGAGAGATGCCATTTCTACCAAAGGCAGCAGACACCTAAAAGGCTTATATGTACAAATAATATACCGTTGCTTTTGCCAGTAGACAGTGAACATTGGGTGGCTTGCCATTTTTGGCATGAGATGTAAGGTGGGATTAGACTGAATCGCAGGGCAGCACAGGCTTCCAACCTGTGAGCAGTATAACATCAGACTGTGTGAAAACTCTGAATTTGGACATCAATACTACAACATATTGTAGGTGGGGGGAATAATTATTCGCCCCTATTGTAGTGGTTCAGGAGACTCCACCCCCCTACTCCCTGTTAGCGGCTTATCTTTACCCACATCTTTTACTGGACAAAAGATGTGGGACATACTAAGGGCAGAGAGTAAGATGTCCCTTGCTGGCAAGGGATTATCTCCTCTTTGAGAGTTGTGGTGCCATAGGCAATGAGGGTGTGTTATCCTCAATTGACTAATATATGTCGTCGATTTACCCCTCATCCTGCCCTCTCCTCAGTAGTGGAGAGAGGGAAAGAATAAAGGAGAGGAAGCATTGGGTTGCCTTTACCTCTTGTCTCTCTTACTGTTATCCACATCTTTTGTCCAGTAAAAAGATGTGGGACATGCTAAGGTTAGCGGGGGGACATCCAATGCCGTAGGGACAGGCCCCCGTGCCTGCCCTCTGTCTTTTATATTAGTAGCGTTATTGCAACTCAAATCAAAAGGAGGCTGATGAAAATGTTTATGTTGCAACGAATGATCGTTCTTGGTATTATTATGGGGGTTTATTTCATGAATCCCGCTCTTGTCAGTGCAGAGGATAATATTTCCAAAGAGGCAAAGGAGTATTACCTGATAGGTAAGCGGCACCTATCCAATGGATGCTCCTATCTTGCCAAGGGCAGGGAGATGCTTGACAATGCATTTAAGAAAAACAATGTCTCTGTTTCTACACTGAGAGCATCTTTTGAAGAAAAGTTTGAGGATACTCGTATCCCTTTAACAGATTTTTTTGATATTTTATACAAAAGGTATAGATATTCAGAGATAATGACCGCTAAAAGCCTTTTTCAAGAGGCAAGCAAGGAGTTAGTGTCAGCAAGAGAGGCATTTGATAAGGCTTCCCAATGCTCCCAAGATTTTACAGAGGCATATCTCTATAGTTGCCTTGCATGTTTGAAAATGGGATGGGATAAAGAGGCAATCATTTCATTTAAGCAGGCTATGAAGATTGGGGTTAACAAGTTGAGATTAATTGATCCCCTGAGTGAGGAGATAAGGGGGATATTCTATGAAATAGCCCGGATATCTCCTCAATTGTCTGACAAAGAAGGGGTGGGTTCTCCGGAAAATATTATTGGGACATTGACCACCATACAAAATAATCAGCTCAATAAACTCATAGAAGATGCCTTTGATGATGAAAAAATAAACAAATTAAAGAATAATCAGCTGAACTCTATGTTTGAATTGACAAGGTTTTATCTTTTTTGCAAAAACAAGGAACAGGCAAATAGTTCCTTTATAACCATACATGAAACAATAAAGGATATTCTGGCAAATCAGGGCGATACCTATCAGGAGACTATCAGGGATATAGAGTCTCTTGAAGAAGAGATCAAGAAGATTCATGGGCTTGCCAGCCTTACCCTTAAGATAAATGAGAATGTGGTTACTGAATTTGAACCTGTAATAAGACTAAAGGTGATTAATGCCTCCAAAAAGACAGCCAAGTGTGATGATCTTTATCTTTATTTTTTCCCGGAGGGTTCAGGGATAGAATTCCGTAATGAGTGGATATACCCAAATATTACTAAGGATGAAAGAATTTCTGTACCAGCAGGTGGATATATTATTCAGGTTAATCTCTCTAATGTTGAGATCGTAGAAAAGGATAAGATGCCTGTGGCATTGATATTGGAAAATCAGAAATTAGGCTGGGTTGATGAAAAAAGCATTAAATTGCAACCAGAGGTTAATCTTGAGCTTCAGGGAAACACTATAGTGGAATGTGCCACACGACTTGAGGCTAATCAGTATATCTGTGATATGAAAGA
This sequence comes from bacterium, assembly GCA_043823615.1. GTDB lineage: Bacteria > UBA9089 > CG2-30-40-21 > CG2-30-40-21 > CG2-30-40-21 > CG2-30-40-21. Next base: position 1,886 of record JBDRAP010000294.1, on the reverse strand, counting down.
AGGGTTTATTATTAACCGAAATACAGGACAAAGGGTTGAGCTTGCTAATGGTTCTCTGATAAAGAGGATGGTTATCCCTGAACAAGCGTTCTTGGCTCAGGATGAAAGGGGTGAATATATATTAACCATAGATAATATCGGTAATCGGATACCAATCGGCAAGAAGGATGTTAATCTGACCAGGGGTGGTATGGGTCTGATGGCATTTTTGTTTTTGATGATGCGGTAGATGCACCGGCTACGGACATGATGAGTGTGATATATGGAAACCAATAAATAACTTGACATTTAATTCAAACGATTACTTTGATGGATCGCATATATTTCTGCGATATTTGCGGTATCTGCGAGAAATCTTTTGAAGGAAATATTTCACGCAAATACCGCTGATTACGCAGATTTGTCAACTTATTTAATGGATTGCATATACATGCTATGCAAATCGTGTAAGTCTTGAACTGATAAGAGAGATATTAATAATGGGTAAACCAGCAGCCAGAATAGGGGATTCAACCATACATGGAGGGACTATTGTTATAGGCTTTCCAACCGTACTTATTGGTGGCAAGCCGGCTGCTCGTATTGGAGATATGCATGTTTGCCCCATGGTTACCCCTGGTACACCTCCCATACCTCATATAGGAGGACCAATTACCATGGGTGCTCCTACGGTTTTGATTGGTAATATGCCTGCTGCCTGTATGGGTGATATGGTTACCTGTATTGGACCGCCGGATACTATTGCAATGGGTTGCCCTACGGTGCTGATTGGTATGGCAGGAGGTGGAGGTGCCGGAACTGCCGGAGCTGCAGCAGGAGCAGCCGCAGCTAACTTTGCAGTTAAAACAAAGAGACGAGGTGGGGTGCTTGGGACGATTGTAGGTGGAATTGTAGGGGAGATTGTTGATGCGGTGGCTGGTGCAGCTATTGGTGGGCTGCCGGGAGCGATTATTGGGGGGATTGTTGGGGCGATGAAAGGTGCAGTAGTAGTGCCAGATGTGGAGGATTGGTCAAAGAAAGATGATGTTTCACGACAGAAAATCTCTACCCTGAATGATAGTGCGATTAAAAAATTATCAACAGAAGAGAAAGCAGGGTTGGCTGAAGACTTAACGGGTGGTTATATCTCAAATGATGACAAGATTGCACTGAAAAAATTGTACAAAAACTTGGAAGCACAAGATTATCAACCTATATCTGATAAAAATAAAGCAAAAAAATTTCAAACAGCCATAAAAAATGATAAAGACATACAGGACGCTAAATCTAAATGGGATGCTTTAAGTGACGGAGATCGAGAAAAAACTCTTCAAAAGGTAGCTGACCATCATTCTGATGCATATGATCTTTCTAAGAAAGATCTTAAATTTAAAGATCTTGGGGCTATGAATTCTTACGGACATTTCAATCCCTACATAGACACAGTTGTCGTAAGCAACCATAAAGATCTATCAACAGGACAAAAAATATTAGATAATGCTGGCGAAGCATTTGACACTGTAGCACACGAGAATACTCATCGCTCTCAAAAGGATATTGTTAAAAAATTGAATAATGGAAAAATTCCTGAATCAGATGATAGATATAATCAGGCACGACTGATGAGAGCTAATGATAAACGATATTGTTCACCTGAGGAGGATTTTGATGCATATCAACAACAACCAGCGGAAGCACATGCAAGGAAAGTTGGAAAGGCAGCAAGAAAGCCATAATCAAGAGAACTGTAACAAGCCTTTACTCAGTTTTAATTTTTTATGTATTTTGGAGAAAAGAATATGCAACGCTCAATTTCATCATACATCTATTTTTTATTTTTATTTGTAAGTATGCTATCATCAGGGTGCATACAGGAAAAAGAAAGTATCCCTGAGACCAAAAAGGAG
>JBDRAP010000293.1:0-6511 GCA_043823615.1 bacterium | reverse complement strand
GGCTCAAAGATAGGATTAGCTTCCCGGATAAAGAAGGAATTCTCTAATAATACAACACCTGTAGTAGATTGCATTGTATATGGACACACCCATGTGCCTGAATGTCGCTTTGAGGATAATATCTTATTTTTTAATCCTGGCAGCCCAACAGATACGATGTTTGCCCCATATCGAAGTTTTGGGATACTTGAGGTAAATGGAAACAAAATAAAGGGAAAGTTGATTAATATAGAGTGAGGATAAATGCCTATATTTGAATATCAATGCTTAAAGTGTACAAAAAATTTTGAGACATTAGTTAGGTCTATTAATGAGATGGTTCAATGTCCTGAATGCGGCTCAGAAGATTTGAAGAAACAATTATCACTTTTTGGGTTTAAGCCTTCCGGATCAGGGTTTGTTTCTTCTTCAGCCTCATCAGGGCAAGGTTGCACAACTTGTTCAACAAAAACATGTGGTAGTTGTCATTGAGTAGTGGCATATTAAAAGATTTTTTGCACGCAGATTACGCAGATTAAACGGATTTACACCAGCAATTAATGTCCAAAATACCATCCTGGGGCTTAATTTGCAGAAGTCTGCATAACATAGAATTGCTGGAAGGAACGGAATAAATTCAAAATTCGAGGAGGATAGGACATGAAGATTCTTCAATTTTTGCAGGATGAGAAGGGCATTCTTTCTTCTACACGATTGGCATTTCTTATCTGGGCCATCGGAATGTTCGTTGTATGGGCAATCGTATCAATATATAACCACAAGCTAATGGAAATAGATAATAATATGATGTTTATTCTTTTGTCCCTGATGACTGGAAAGGTTGTCCAGAAATTTGGGGAATCTAAAGAAGGAAAAAAAGAGCCCCTTAAGGAAATAGAAAGTACTGATACTGATACAACAAGCACAGTGAAGGGATGATAAACCTCATAATTGCAACTGTCCCCCGCCTATGTAAATAAACACTACCATGGACAGACATTTTCCACTCTACAGAGGAGATGTACAGTAGTTATGTCATTGATAAATAATCAGTGATTATGGGAAAACAAAGGGGCAACATAAATGATTGTGGAGGTTAATAAAGAACTCAAGAACTCAATAGAGTGTTTATTGTTTGTCAGTGGAGAGCCTTTAGCCTTGAAAAAAATAGCTCAAATAGTTGACACAGATGTTCCTGTGGTTGAAAGTCTCCTACGGCAATTACAGGATGAGTACCAAGGGCGAGGGCTGATGATATTGGAAGTGGCAGGCGGTTTTCAAATGTGTACAAATTCCCAGTATGCATGTTGGATAAGCAAACTTTCAAATTCTCCAAATAATGATAAGCTCTCACTTGGAGCACTTGAAACCTTAGCCATTATTGCTTATAATCAGCCTGTAACCAAGGCAGAGATAGAATTTGTTCGTGGTGTAAATTCTGTGGCTCAGATCCAAAAGCTGTTAGAAAAGAGATTGGTCAGGGTTCTTGGACGCAAAGATGTACCAGGCCACCCCTTTTTGTATGGCACAACTAAGGAATTTTTGAAATGCTTTGGTTTGACAGATATATCATATCTACCACCAATCGATATGGAGAAAAGGGTGGAATTGGTAGCGTAATTGGATTCAAGGGAAATAAGTCTGTAACTATTCAGCTATCCAGATGTGTAAGATAAGGAGAAATGGAGAAAAGGGAGAATTGGGGAGAATACAGAAGGACAGAATTAAGAATATTCTGTATCCTGACTGTTTGAATTCTGACTCCTATTAATCTTCTCCACTTCTCCATCTTCCCCTTTTCTCCTTTTTTACACCTGAATAGTTACATAAGTCTTTATAAGACTATATGACCTATTCTTTCAGCTGAATGCTGACAAGGAGGCATGTGGATTGATACGAGAATCAGAAATAACAAATAAAGTAGATGAAAAAAAATCACAAGAAACCGTCCAATTACTCACTTTCCAATTATCTACTACTTGGTATGGGTTGAAGATAGAAGGGATCAGGGAAATTATAAAAATTTCTAAGATAACATGGGTACCCGGTACAGCCAGTTATGTGGTTGGCGTAATAAATCATCGTGGGATGATTATCCCTATCCTGGATATCAGAGAGTTACTCGGACTTGGCAAGAGTGAAATAACCGGAGAGAGTCGCATAGTAATTGTTGAAGTAGAAAATGTATCTACAGGGCTTGGGGTATTGGTGGATAATATCGCTGATATGGTGGTTGTTCCTGTAATCGAGATAGTCGCAGTTCCCATAACCATGGATAAAAGGAAGACAAGATATGTCATCGGTGAGGTAAGGATAGAAGAAAAGCTTATTGGCATTCTTGATATTCATACGGTTAGTGTGGAAGAGAGTAAGAGATAAGGACAGTGTTCAGGCATAAGGTGTTACTCGATGTTCAAGTTTTTCATCACAGAGACACGAAAATTAAGAATAGCCAAGCGAATTACACGGATGACACCAGCAATTCTCATTTTGAGGCGAAAAAGACGCAAGATACACAAAGGGTGTTATAAGCTAAGAAAAAATGGAAGAATAGTGGGAATTTCCTCATTTCTCTGTGCCCTTTGTGGTTAATTTTTTTTCATAACTTAGAATTGATAGGTCGGCTGAACGGTTACGGATGACGAGACATTACAATAATGCCTTTCCTTTGGGGTTGTGGTTTGATTGTCTTGGTTCACTAAGAATTGCTGAAGATTGAGCAGATAAAGCAGATGATACATCCGAATAAATCCGTTCAATCTGCGTAATCTGCGTGCAAAAAAATCTTCTACTTGCACAGGTTGAAAAAAATGGAATTTGTTTTGTTCAATATCGGAAGTATGAGCTTTGGCATAAAACTTGAAGATGTGCTGGAGATATTTAATGTTTCACAGATTCAGCATCGATTCTTATTCAAGGATAAGGATATAGATGTGGTTTATCTCTCTGCCCTGTTTGGGATAGAGGATAAAAACGAATGTAGTGAACAAAAGAATATTATTGTTAGTCGAATAAATGGGGTGGAAAAGGCTGTGGTGGTGGATAGCGTTTCAGAGATAAAAAAGATTGAGCCATCACAGATAAAAGAATTGCCAGGATTAATAAAGAGCTTGGTTTGCGTGCAATGCTTTTTGGGTGTTGTAAAGAATGGTGATAAATTGAGCTTGCTGGTTGATCTGAATAGGTTAATCTAATAGGAAAAACGGACAACCACAAGAGGAGAGCACCTCTGGCAGGATTGTTTTATACCTTCAGACAAGTCGGACCAGTCGGACTTGTCTGACCAGTCCGAAAATAAAGGAGGATTTAATGAAAAAGATACTGCTAACTTTAATGAGTGTAGCTTCGCTTGCCTGTTCTGTAAGTGCCGAGCAATGGAAGATATTAGGTACTCGTCCCATGGGCATGGGTGGTGCCTTTGTTGCTATGGCACAGGGTCCAATGGCACAATACTGGAATCCGGCCGGGCTTGCCATGGCAGCTACGGATACTGTTTCCGGCATTGAGCTTCCAATAACTGCTGGCATGGAAATGACTGGTGATATAATGAAAAACGCCAGTGCCGTAGGCGATATGGCCTCTAAATTCAAGACCATCAATGACACCCAAAAGACTGGCGGTAAAACAAATGCTGACCAGATGGCAGCATTTGTAAAAACATTATCGCTCCTTGACGACATGAATGATTCGGGCAAGGGAGCAATGATCGAAGCATCTGGTGGTATCAATGTTAAGCTCTCAAAGGTAGCTGTGTCTGTGAATAATTTCACCACCACTGGACTAAATCCGTATGTAGATGTTACCAATATTGGGCTGGGAAGCTCTACTGGGGTAAGCGGTATTACAATGAGCAGCGTATCAGCTGCAACCCCAACCGACTCAAGATATAATTCTGCGAGAGATACCATTGCTGACGCAATTGCCAAGTTGGGAGGATTAGCAGCTATTTCAAACCTTATTTGTGGTACTTCCAGTGGCATAACACAACAAAATAGTGGCATCACGAGCGACACTACGCTGGCAAATGCACTTGTCAATCAGGCGATAACCAATGGACTTTCAGTAGCACAGATTACTGATGCAGCCAACCAGCTTGACACTTACGCTGCTGATGCTGAGCCTATCATCAAGAATGCGTCATCCGGCAATTCCTACACCAACAACCAGTCTAACATTACCGTGGATGTAGCTTCTTTTACTGAAATAGCCTTTGGTTACGGCAAGTTTGTGAAGTTTTTGAAAGGGCTTTCAATAGGTGGTAATCTGAAAATGATAAACGGTTGCATTGGCCAATCTAATTTTAAGTTCATGCAGGAATCTCAAACTGAAAATGCCTTCAAGGATACGAATGACATCACCAAATCAAGTTGGGCTCCAGCCATTGACCTGGGATTTTTGTGGGATATGAATAAGAAATATCCTAAACTTTTGATGAGTCCAAAGGTAGGCTTTGTTATCAGGAATATAAACAGCCCAAAGTTTGACCGCCCTGATACTGTGGGAGGAACATATAAATTAGACAGACCGGCTCGTCTGGGTTTCGCATTGCAACCTGTCAAATTCTGCAATCTATTGATTGATATAGATGCCACCAAAAATAAAACAGCGGTGAATGGGTTTGACTCGCAACAGTTTGCTATTGGTACGGAGATAAATATTATCAACCGCAAGTACTTTAATATCCCGTTAAGGGCAGGCATATGTAAAAACATGGCGATGAGTTCTTCAAAAATGGCTTATACCCTTGGTGCAGGAATTAATATGTGTTATATACATTTTGATGTGGCTGGTGCCATAAGCTCGGACAGCACTACCATTGACGATAAAGAAGTCCCTGCCAAAGCAGCATTTTCTGCTGTTCTCGGCATGTTGTTTTAAGCAACAGCTCTGTGAGGGGCATTAACAATCTATGAGGTTAAAAAGATGTCTGCTTGACGACGCAAGACATAAGGATGATAATCACCCCATGATTAACAGTTTCGTTCATAAAGGATTGGAACATTTCTACCGAACTGGTAGCAAGTCTGGTATTCAGGTAGAACATGTTAAACGATTGCGGTTGATTCTCTCCAATTTGGATCAAGCCGAAAGTCCGGATGACATGGATTTGCCAGGTCTTGCGTTGCATGAACTGAAGGGGAATCGCAAGGGTGTTTGGACCGTCAAAGTTAGCGGCAATTGGCGTGTAACATTCCGCTTTGTAAACGGTGGTATCGAAGTCGTGAATTACGAAGATTACCACTGAGGAGGTATGTTATGAACATGTATAATCCTGCACACCCGGGCGAGATTTTCAAAGAGTTGGTAATGGAGCCTTTAGGATTGTCTGATACCGAAGTAGCCTGTCATCTGGGTGTAAAACGGGAAACTCTTCATAATATGATTACCGGACATAATGCGGTTACACCAGAGATGGCGTTGCGGCTTGAAATGACATTCGGTAAGCCGAATGCACAACACTGGCTCAGGCTACAAAATGCCTATGATCTTTGGCAAGTTATGCAGCATTCTGTTGATATTCAAGTTACTCCTGTTGAGATGTGTGCTGCTTAATCTTAAAGTACGGATAATAGTCCTCTTGGTGGGACTCCATATCCTATTGCTTATCGGACTGTATTTAGCACCATGATTTATCATGGTGATGTAATTATTACATTTCAGGAGGTTTGTTTTTATGAAGTCAGCGATTCGCAGTAAAATAATGCTCACGGTTTCCTTGATCATGTTGTTTGGTACGGTGATCAACACTATCTATACCCTTGTTTCGATTAAATTTACTCCTGATCGACTCAAGGTATTGTTTGTAATTACCGCAATAGAGACCCCTATTATTATTGGTCTTTCCCTTCTTTTGATCCGCAGATGGCTTGGTCCTATCATGGAGTTTTTGGATGAAATAGAAGATGATATTCATAAGGCAGGCATAGAGACAGCCAAAAAGGCACGGTTTGTAGCATTGCATATGCCTGTAAGAATAGTGATACTTCAGTTTATAGCTACACTTAGTATTGGTGCCAGTGCCGGAGCATGGATGAGAATGACCTATGGACACCTTTCCGGATGGGAATCAGTGGCTATCCTGTTAAGTACCTTTGTTAACTCAGTCAATGCTTCTGTGTTACAGTTTTACCTTATCATCAGACTATTAGAGCCTGTCCTGAGGTTTACTACTATGGCTGGTGCAGCATCTGAAAATAAGAAAGGGGTAGAAGGCATAAATGTTGCCGTTAAAACCCAAATAGCTGTCCAATCATTGATGTTAATGTCTTTATTTTTGGGTTCGGTGATGTTTATTAACCTTACCTCCGGCTTTCTTGAGAATAGATTAAAGTCTCAAGCAGAACAAATGGTTACGGACGGTACAAAGAGGATTGAGCTTTTGCAGAAAGCCGGGCTGTCCACCCCTGATGAGTTAAAAAATGTAATGGATGATATGAGGTTCGGAGAAACTGGATATTCATTTATCCTTGATTCTAAAGGGGCAATTATCGCGTCTTCGAGTATCCAGCCAATTAGTAGTGAGATTATCGGA
>JBDRAP010000292.1:0-2641 GCA_043823615.1 bacterium | reverse complement strand
GGTGGGCTTACCTGGGGTGCAACAGTGATACGATGGGGCGGAAATTCTCAAAGATAGGCTGTGGGAAAGAATCACAGGAACTAACAGCATAGCATAGTTACGATATGAAAAGGTGGTTGAATGAAAGCAGCGTTTGTTTTTCCCGGACAGGGGTCACAATTTATTGGCATGGGGAAGGACCTGTTTGATAGCTTTGAGATTAGCCGTGAGGTTTTTCAAAGAGTAGATACTGTTACCGGCGAGGATATCTCAGGCTTGTGTTTTAATGGACCAATTGAAGAACTATCCAATACAAAGCATTGCCAATTAGCTGTATTGGCTACAAGCCTTGCCTGTTTGAGGGCGTTTGAGTCTCAGACAGATATTTTGCCATGTTTTGTAGCTGGTCATAGTCTTGGTGAGTATACTGCGATGGTATGTGCTGGTGTCCTTGATATGGATGATGCCTTCAGGATTGTTCAAAAGCGTGCCATGTTTATGCATCAGGCATCTATTGAATATCCGGGTGGGATGGCTGCTGTACTTGGATTGGATAAAGAGTCTATGGCTGCTATATGTCAGGAATCAGAAGGAATACTTGAGATAGCCAATCTTAATTGTCCCGGACAAATAGTACTTACAGGAACAAATGAGGCTCTTGATAAGGGAATGGAGCTGTGCAGGAAGGCAGGGGCAAAGCGGGTGGTCAGGTTGGCTGTCAGTGGCGGATTTCATTCAAGCCTGATGAATGAGGCATCAGAGCAGTTGCAACGGGTGCTGGATGGTGTTCAGATAAGGGATGCCAATTGTCCTGTAGTGGTTAATGTGGATGCTTCACTTAAGGTAGCAGGGAATGAGTTAAAGGATTGCCTTGTAAAACAGGTAAATCATTCGGTATTATGGGAGACATCTGTAAAATATATGATTGAACAAGGGGTTGATACCTTTATTGAGATAGGACCAAGCAAGGTGCTAAGTGGGCTGATTAAACGCATTGATGCCGGGGTGAAGATAAGAAATGTGGAAAGGGTAGGGGATATTATAGGTTTGTAGTCTTATAGTCGGATAGGCAGGACTTTTTGATTACAAGACCATAAGACTACGAGAAGGAGGCAATTATGTGTTGCACAAACAATGAATTAGAGGGCAAGGTTGCTCTGGTAACCGGAAGTGCTCGTGGGATTGGACGGGCTATTTGTGAAATCTTGGGTGATAGGGGCACAGAGATTATTGTAGCTGATGTAAACCTTGAGCAGGCACAGGAAACAGCTGGTCAGCTTGGGGATATGTTCCATAAAGAGGCTTTGCCAATTGAGGTAGATGTCTCAAAAATTGAGTCTGTTCAGGCTATGATGAAAAAGATACTTGACAAATTTGGAAAAATTGATATACTTGTAAATAATGCCGGCATAACCAGAGATGGTTTACTTATGCGGATGAAGGATGAGGATTGGCAGAGGGTCATAGATATTAACCTGACAGGCAGCTTTAACTGTACCAGAGAGGTGGTTAAGGTGATGTTGAAACAACGATCCGGGCGAATAGTTAACATTGCCTCTATCATTGGGTTAGTCGGTAATGTCGGACAGGCAAACTATGCGGCTTCAAAGGCAGGGATAATTGGGCTGACAAAGTCTGTGGCAAAGGAGATTGCGTCAAGAGGAATAACCGTAAATGCAATTGCCCCAGGCTTTATTGAAACAGATATGACTAAGGTTCTTGCACCGGAAATACGGGAAAAGTTGCTAAGTAATATCCCGATGGGCAGGCTTGGCAGTCCTGATGATGTGGCAAGCGTTGTGGCATTTCTTGTTAGTGATGCAGCATCGTATATTACCGGACAGGTAATAGTGGTAGATGGCGGAATGGTGATGTAGGAAATTAGCGACTTGTGCAATCAAGATTAATCCACAGATTACACAGATTTCACAGATTACAGATGAGAATAGAGAAGAAAAATCTGAAAAGGCATATAACAGACATTGGTTATTGAATTTGTCTTACAGATTGTCTTAAATCTGCGTAATCTGCGTAATCTGCGGATATATTCTCTGTTGATATTGAATACAAGGAGGTGAGCAAGAGTGGCAGAAACAGTATTGGAAAGGGTCAAAAAGATTATTATTGATCAACTGGGGGTTGGCGAGAATCAGGTAGTTCAGGATGCTTCCTTTGTCGATGACTTAGGTGCAGATTCTCTAGATACTGTAGAATTGGTTATGGCTCTGGAAGAGGAGTTTGGTATTGAGATACCGGATGAGGATGCTGAGAAGATAAAAACGGTTGGTAATGTAGTTGATTATGTTAATAGTCATATTTAACATATCAATTCTTAAGTGAAGACTGTAACCTATAGATCTTAATAGACTTGAGACTTCAGATCAGAGATTATCAGTATTTGAAGTCTATAATCTGTAATCTAAAAGTCTCAGGTCTTGAGTCATTATGTCTATGAAACTTGCAAATTCATAAAATTACAAGGGTTAATCAATGGAAAGAAAACGGGTTGTAATTACAGGTATTGGGGCAGTAACCCCAATAGGTTTGAATAAAGATGATTTCTGGAAGAGCTTGATTGAAGGAAAGAGTGGTGTGTCAAGGATAGATGCCTTTGATCCTGAGGGTTTTCCTTGTCAAATTGCAGCTCAGGCTCGTGGTTTTG
>JBDRAP010000291.1:0-3034 GCA_043823615.1 bacterium | reverse complement strand
TGGATGTGCTTTGAGACAGAATGATTGGCTGACCCTTTGTGCTGATTATGAAAAGCCTCCTGCAGGCTTAAAAGCCGGCTTCAAGATGGGGGGTGAATTCCTGATTAAAAAGCTGATAGCCTTAAGGGCTGGATACAAGATTGGCTATGACCAGTCAACGGTTAATCTTGGGTTTGGTATAAATACAAGGGGATTTCTTATTGATTACAGCTTTGCAGGGATGAAGGATCTGGATAGTATGCAGCAGGTGTCTTTTACAACGAATTTTGGCGGATTAAGCAACTATCGTAAGGCTGAGGGTTATCACAAAAAAGGGATGTATGAACGGGCACTCTATTGGGCAAGCAAGATCAAGGAATTGGATGAAAATTTTGAACAGACAAAAGAGATAATCGCTGATTCAAGGAAACAAGTTACTGCCTATGCCTATTATGCTAAGGGTGAAAGGTTTTTCATGAATAGAAACTATGAAGTGGCTGTTGAATGCTGGCAAAAGGTTGTGGAAACTATTCCCAAATATGGTGATACAGAAGCAAGATTAGACAATGCCAAGCTTTGTTTGGCAAGGGAAGAGGCAAGGATAGCCATGAGTAAGGCACAGAAAATCGTAAACCAAGCAGCATCTATGGGATTGGATATGGAAAAAGCAAAGAATATCCTCAATGACTCTAAGGGGTTATATGAACGAACAGACTATTCTGCAGCAAAAACCAGGGCAGAGGAATCCTCTCAAATCGCCAGTGAGGAATTGGGGAAGAAGAAAGAAGAAAAGAAAGAAGAAATAGTGGTTGTCCAACCTGTTGTGCAAAAGCCAAAACTCGCAATTACTAAGAAGATGAATATTGCTGTATCTGATCTTGAGGCACACGAGGTATCGGCTATGGAAGCATCAACAATAGCTGATTTCCTGAGAACAGAACTAATTAATTCACAAGCATTTATTGTCCTTGAGCGAAGTAATATGTCCACGATACTTGCCGAGCAGCATTTTCAACAAACCGGCTGTACAACGAATGAATGTGCAATCCAAATGGGTAAGATATTGAATGTAGAAAAGATATTGATTGGCAGTTTCAGTAAGATCTTGGGAGCGTATCATATCAATATACGATTGGTTGATGTAGAGAGCGGAGCAGCAGTACTGGCTGAGACAGTAAGCTTTGCTACAGCAGAAGAGCTGCCTGCAAAGATAAAGGAGTTAAGTAATAAAATTATTAACAAGGTGGCAGAATAATGAACAGATTAATCATTCTCTGTGGGTTATTGATCAGTTTTTTATTTTTTTCTTCAGCCGTATTTGCTGAAGCTGAAGGGGTGAACAGGGCTGCACCTGATTTCAAATTGAAGCTGCTTTTTAAGCAAAACAGCTTAACCCTCAACAAGCTGTTAACCCAAGGCAACAAACAGAATGTGCTTGTTTTAAGCTTCTTTGATACTGATTGCAAGCCTTGTTTGAAAGAAATGCCTCAACTGCATCAACTTAGTCAAAAATATCAGGATCAGGCTGTAGGGATTTATTTGATCAATATTGATAAATCAGCAGCCCAAGTGGTTCAGGATTTTGTGAAAAAGAATAATATCACCCTGCCGGTACTTCTCGACCCTTATGGTCTGCAAGCTGGTACAAAATATGGGGTTATAACAAATCAGACAGCCAGTATCCCAAAATTGTTTTTAATCAGCAAGAATGGCTATATAAAGAAAATCTACAGTGGTTATAAGGAGGATTTTGTAGAAACCTTAAGCAAAGAGATAGATGCCCTTTTGCTGGAAAAAAAAGAGCCAATAGGTAAAACAAATATATTGACCCTTCTTTTCAGTAACTCTACCAATGGTTATTTAGAGTCTTGTGATTGTGTGGAAAATCCGTTTGGCGGGCTTGTTCGGAGGGCAACCCTGATTAAGGAGATACGGGAGGATAATCCAGGGGTTCTCCTTTTAGACAGCGGCGACATGCTTCCTCCCAGACCTGAGCCTTTATTAGCCAAATATACATTTTTAGCCATGGAAGGGATGGGTTATGATCTGATTGCACTCGGTGATCAGGAGCTAATTCTGGGCACTGAATATATCAGGAAAGAAATTGAGAAAAAGAAGCTACCTTTTTATTCAGCCAATCTAACCGTTTGTCAGGATGGAGCATGTAATTATTTAGCCCCATCGCATTTAATCAAAGAAATCGGCAGTTTTACAGTAGGTATTATTAGTGTAATTTCGCCAGAAAGTTTCATGTTTTTCCCAAAGGATGTTATCAAGGATTTGCAGGTATCTGACCCTGTCAAGCAGGTTCAAGGCTTTGTGGAAAATTTTCGTGATAAGGTTGACCTGATTGTCGTGGTTTCACATTTTGGTTATGAGGAAGACCTAAAATTAGCCAAACAGGTTAAGGGAATTGATGTCATCATTGGCGGACATTCACAGACATTAGTAAAAAATGCTGCCATCCTGCCCGGCACCCTAATTGTGCAGGCTGGAGAAAAGGGGCAATATCTGGGTAGATTGGATATCAGGTTTGATGAAAAGAAAAAGATTATTGCTCATCAATATCATCTTCTTCCCTTGACTAAAGATATTATTAGTGATGAGGATGTGAGGGCATTGATTGGGCAATATTATCTGGAGAACAAGAATGCGTTCAGGTAGTCTGTATTCTGTATTCCATTTTTATACCGTTGTGTATAATTTGCAGGTGTTTTTATTAAAAATGGAGAAAATCGTACTTGACTTTCTTTGGAAAATATGGTAAATTAATAACTATGCGAATAGGGGTAACATCAGACACACATATTCCGGTAAGGGGACATTCCTTGCCAGCTATCTTAATTCAGGAATTTTCCAAGGTAGACTTAATTCTTCATGCCGGGGATATCCTTACCATGGATGTATTAAGGGAATTAGAAAAATTGGCTCCGGTAAAGGCTGTCTATGGAAATATGGATAAGCCTGAGACAAGTGAACATCTCCAGCAGAAGATGATTATAGAGGTAGAGTCAGTAAGGATTGGGTTGTTTCATGGAAGCGGCTCAAAGATAGG
>JBDRAP010000290.1:0-8091 GCA_043823615.1 bacterium | reverse complement strand
GTCTGTATCGCCTCAATGGCTTGCTGCTTTTGTCCCTTAAAATGATAGCAAATACCCAGCAGATCATAGACACTGGCATCATTTGGATTAATACTCAGTGCATGTTGCAGGTTAGAGATAGCTTCATCGTACTGTTGCATGTAGTAGTATGTCATTGCCAGATGATACCATATCTCAACCTTATCTGCATGTATCTTAAGCCCTTCTTTTAGTATGGATAACGCCTCTGTGTATTTTTTTTGAGAATTGTAGGAAAGGGCAATATTGTGATAATACGATACATTATTCTTGTCAAATTCCATGGCTTTTTTCAAGTAGTTGATTGCCTTTGGAAAATCACTACCCTGAAGAGCCTCCTGCCCCAACCAGGCATAATAATATCCATAAACACCTACGACCTCATCAGCCCATACCTCCTTATAAATACTTAAGTCAAATACCCCGCGATAGTTATATGTTAATTCTTTTTCCATACCCTTTCCTCCAAGACGATACAGGATACCATCCTTAACTGCCTCCTGGGGCATGGGGGCATTTGCATCCTTCTGTGTAGCAAAATCATGGGTAAAGTAGATTTGATAATCATTAGCATTATTGTTGATAATATTAGAAAATATCTGCCCATATGGTTCGGTTGGTTTGCAGGTCAATGCTACATCAGGATAAAGTTTGAGCAACCTTTCCACATACCATGGTCTGGTCAGGAATAATACACTGAACACAGGCACATCCAGACGAACATTCTCCACATATTGAAGATACCACAAGGGAAACACATTATAATCTACCTGATTAAACATCATTGCCTTTTTCGGAAGGTGCTGTAATAGGTTCATCCCATAGTCATGGGCAAAGAAATAGCGGCTCATATCTGCCTGATGATAGTATGAAACTAAAGGAATGATTGGCAATAAGGATGCGAGGCAATACACAACCTTTTTTGCTGCATACCTGACACCTACCCAGTCATACACAGTCATTATTCCATAGCCCAGCAGTATGGACATAACCATAAATGAGGGTAAGTGATAGGATTCATGGTCCATTAATCCCTGAATAACCTTTTGCAATCCAAGTGAATAAATTGTATTGCAAAAAAAGATAAGGCAAAGGAATATCAGCAGTCGAAGGCTTGTGCGATAGAGTTTCCATAATCCCAAAAGAATAAGCGGTGAAAGCCAGAATGTAAATTGTTTTCCCAAAAGATAAAAATGATAGCCCCATGTTTCCCAGAGCTGAGCAGGGGAAGAAGCCTCCTTAAACATGCTATCCTTGTAAATCCCACCGGTAATAAGCCGCAGGAAGCTGGTTATAGTGGTAGGTTCTCCCCAGTCAATCAAGGGATTCTGAAATCCTCGGACAGGCAAATAGATATAAGGAAGCAGACCTATGAAGAAACACAGGGTTAGTATACTCATGGTACGGACAGAAAGCAAGGCTTTCTTGTCTACTGTCCAGATTAGATACACTATTGCCGGGAAAAGGGTGATGATTAAGAGGTGATTGGTAAAGGCAAGCCCATAGACAAATGCTCCAAGATACAGGTGAAATGGTTTCTTATGCTCACGCCAAACAAGTAGTACCAGAACAACCAAGGCAGCAAAAAAGATATAGAGTGAATAGACATCTGCTATCTGTGATACACGAAAATGGGTGAAGGAAAAGGCAAACACACATGATGCGGCAATAGCTATTACTACCCTCTTAGTTAATTTAAGCAGGCAAAAATAAACCAGCATCACGGCCAAGGCACCGGAGATACAGGTAAGCAGGGTAACCCTCATCCCAATATTTGACAGGGGGAGCTTTGTAAGCAGGTGTCCAAGCATTGTCCATGTAGGATACCCTGTGGGATGGGCAATGCCCATGGTATAGGCACAGGTAATAAAATCACCGCTATCGCTAAAGGTTACAGTTGGAGGAATCAGATGAAGATAGCATCCAAGTACACCAAGGAATATAAGTATTCCCCACAGGTATTCCCTGCCTTTTATCGGAACAGCCTCAATCAATTGCTCTTGCGGCATCCATGGCAGGTGCGTACTATCGTGCGTCCCTGATGCTTTCGATACCCTTGGTTTTTGTTTTGTTTTTTTTGACATGATTGTTATCTCCAAATTGCAATCGAACAGCAGCAAGTCAGACATTCTTGCCTGTTCTACCGTTGTTGTGTCCACAAAGCATTACAGACAGAAACGAGTGGGCAGCACTCCTGTCACGGGAGTCCCTTACAACGACACCCCTGAAAACTCCCCCTTCTCAAAAACTCAGCCTCAATTGTGGCAAGCATCTCATTCTTTGATTTCTCCCAACAAGGGGCAATAAGCAGCTCATCCCCAATCACCTCGCCAAAAAGCCGCTGAACAGTAATCTCTGGAGAGAGATATTCAAGCACATCACACACTAAAGGGATGTATTCCTCAATAGTAAGCACATTAACCTTCCCCTGATAAAACTCCTCAGCCAGTGGAGTATTTTTCATCACATGAAGGTGGTGAATCTTGATCCCGTCTATATTCATTCCTGAAAGTGTTTTCACGGTCTCTATCATCTCATCCCTTGTTTCGCCCGGCAACCCAATGATGATATGTACACAGATAAATATACCCCTGCCGCTTGTTCTGTTTATTGCATCCTCAGATTGGGCAAAGGTATGTCCCCTGTTTATCGCCTTCAGTGTATGATCATGAATGGACTGAAGCCCATATTCGAGCCAGACATGATAGTTTTTTGCATACCCTTCAATAAGTGAAAGAATATTATTGTCCACACAATCAGGTCTTGTGCCAATACAAAGCCCAACCACATCCCTATCCTGAAGGGCAACATCATACAGCAATTTTAATCTTTCAGGTGATCCGTAGGTATTGGTATATGGCTGAAAATATACCAGAAATTTCCCCTTTCTCCTACCTTTAGTCTTTAGTCCCTGAATCTGTTCCTGAATGCTCATTCGGACATGATTCGTATCCTTATCATAAGCAGCCGGGCTAAAGCCAGGGTTATAGCAATAGATACACCCATCATATCCAACCCTTCCATCACGGTTGGGACAGGTAAACCCAGCATCTACACAAAGCTTGTGTACTGGAAAATCAAACCTTTGAGACAAAAATTGCTTGAATGAAAAATAAGGTTTGTTCCCAAAATGTAGCGGTATACCCACTAAACCAACACCCCTGTCATTTATTTAACCCCCACCAGATCAGCCTTTAGCCAGCCTGCATTGGTTTGACATTCGATCCTTATTGGCAGTTGCTTCTTGTCATTTGTAAACCAGATATTCACATCCCCGGAAGAGCTGACAACCTTTAAGGCAGAAAAGTCGCCATACGGCACATGAACCCTTTCCTGCTTTGCCACCCTTACCATTATCTTCTCAACATCGTTCTCTTTGAGGAGGGCAAAAGAGAATGAATTATTTAGCCTCAATTCTGTCATCCGCAGATAATAAATCAAGGCAGGGATATTTATGGTGTTGGGTTGCAGGGACAATGTGTCAGGGGTGCTACCCCCTTGTCCCTGTCCAATTTTTTTATTCCCTGTCCCACTGATAAGGGTTACAGTGCCAAGATGATTCCTTTGGTCAAGCTCAGCAGTCCAATGCCTGACATATTTGCCCTCCTGTATCTGATTCTTGATATATATCGGCAAGGAATCCTTCATGGAAATATGTGTTTCAATCTGGTTGTGCAGTTTATAAATCTTTGAAGCAAAGGGTGTTGTTTTTGTTTCAGAGATTAACCGAAGGGTTTGTGATCCAGGCAATAAACACGACTGCATGGTTTGTGCCCCTATCTTCATCCCAAACATCTCTACTGAAAAGGATAGTATTTCCTGCCCATTAAATGAAAGCTTTTCAGCAAAGCCATAGCTGCAAGACCCAATGATTATGATTGTCATCAAAATAAACAACCATTTATCATGAAGACGCAACGCACGCAAATTAATTCCTTTATCTATCTGTGCCTTTGTGCCTAAAAACAGGGTGGGTTTAGAACCCACCCCTACAGTGCCTCTGTCTAACATTTGAATTTTCATGCCTACTGTCCCATAGCTAATCTTGAAATAAGATACTTTGGCAACCCTGCCGCAGCCATTTGTCCTTGAGTTTTTTTGATATCATACGGGATTTTTTTTATGGTTACAGTCCTTGTCTCGAGGTCGAATATACCAAAGGATGCACGACTATCCCCATCCCGTGGCTGACCAACACTTCCAACACTAATAATGCTCTGAATATCATTTGACAGACGGAGTACATCTTTGTCTGTAAGTCTCAAATTTTGAATAGGGGATGTACCTGTTAATTGTCCTTGCTTTCTAAAAAAAGTAGCTGGATAATGAGTATGTCCTATTAGCAAAAGTCCCCTGTGTTTCATAAGCTCAAAGCTCTTTTTTGCTGTAGCACCAGTCATAATATACTCATCTGTAAAGTGATAAAGACTGCCATGAACAAGGATAAAATCCTTTTGTGATATAACCTCTGGAAGATGAGAAAGGTATTCCTTGTTTTTTGCAGCAAGCTGACCTTCGGTCCAGATGATTGCCTCCTTAGCATGGGAATTAAACCACTCTATATCCTCCCAGCCAATAGCTGCAAGGTCGTGATTACCGGCAAGTATTAGTCCATCAATTTCCTTAATCCTTTCCACACACTCGTTTGGGTTTGGTCCATAACCAACAATATCCCCCAGACAAATTATTTTATCTACTCTTTCTGTTTCCATAGCAATTAAGACAGACTCAAGGGCTGCAAGATTGCTATGAATATCAGACATTATTCCATATCTCATAATCCTAATATTCCTTTTATAAAATTGGTTATAGTAGTTTCTTTGGCAAATGGTTTTTCGGTTTTTTCCTGTGTTTTCTTACCTATGGCAATTATTTCTTTCCCTGCTGCTGGTGTTTGAGTTATCATAATATTTCTGGCTATGTTGTAGGCATATTGTCCCTCTTCAGAGATAGTCACCCTATCCTTACCGTATTTTTCGGCAATAGTTGTAACCTGTTCTTTATGTTTTTTGACTCTAATATCTTCCTGCCCTTCCCTTGGTTTTGTCCTTTCTTTTTCCATCTGTTGCTGTT
Source organism: bacterium (assembly GCA_043823615.1). Taxonomy (GTDB): domain Bacteria; phylum UBA9089; class CG2-30-40-21; order CG2-30-40-21; family CG2-30-40-21; genus CG2-30-40-21. Next base: position 3,000 of record JBDRAP010000290.1, on the reverse strand, counting down.
CTTCTTCATTGGTTACCTCTTGGGGTCTGAGCAAATTATTCATGTTAAGGATGTCCATTTCTTATCACTCCTCATATCATTTAATATCCTTCTCATCTATATTTCCAATCTCCGTATACACTTGATCTTTTATCTCGTCTGTAGCCTTTTTAATCTCTCTAAGCCCCCGTCCAAGTGCCCTGCCAATTTCAGGCAATTTTCTTGGACCAACAACAATTAAGGCAATTATCAGAATAACAATAAGCTCTTGTGTGCCTATTCCAAACATTTTTTGTCTCCTATTCTCTCAAAAGACCTCATCCTGTCTAAAATTGCAAGATTTCACTAAAACGACAATGATCCTGTCTTTTCCTTTAATCCCTTAGTATATTGATTAATAATTTCTCTTACCTGTTTATCATCAGGAATATCCACTGTTAAGGGAACAAGGTGATTCTTTATCCTTTTTGTTTTCATATCAATGCAAAAGATACCCACATATTGCCCCTTTTCCCCTGGCTGCAGGAGAATGGTCTCATTTACCATTAGTGGTGTTTTTAGTAGTGTCATGGAATGCCCGACAACAATAACATCTATCCCCTTAACCCTTTTGGCTATCTCACTGCTTGAATCATAATTCATATGTGAAAGAAGAACAATCAAATCTGGCTTGTTTTCTTTCTTCAATCTATCAACAAGAACATTTAATTGTTCAACAGCATCATGAACATCCAGCCCCTGTATCTTGTGAGCAAATGCCTCTTCGGATATAACCCCAATTACAGCTATTCTGTAGCCATTCAATTCCTTAATCATGTAAGGATTGGCTATGGGAAGGCATGAATTTTTAATGCAAAGGCTTAGGTTTGAAGTAATAAATGGTAGCCTTTTTTTCTCTATCTCTTGTCTGATAAAATCATATCCAAGAACAAACTCCTGATCCCCCGGTGTAATAGCATCATAGCCTATCAATTCCATAGCCTTAAGGCAAGATATTACCTGCTCCTTTTGCGGAGAACAAGGGAATATGTCCCCTGTATCAACAACCAGCATGTTCTTTTTTTCTTTTCGTAGCCCTTTAATACAAGTAGCCCTTCGTGATAGACCACCAAAGGGGCGTGTAGGGCAATTACACGATTCAAGGTATCCATCAGCATTACCAGTATAGACAATGGTCAGGCTGTTATTATCATCCATTGGACAGGTATCTTCTGCCAGCCACATCTCCAATTTGCCCTGCAATCTCTTTAACAGGGCATCATCTGCCTTGGTTACAGCCAATCTTACCCTATTATTTTTGTCTACAACTATAAGCCGTGGGATATTGTCCGCAGGCTTATTGCCCTTAACTGCCCCGTACAATTTACCTGCCTTATCCCCATAAGGGTCAAGGAGTACAGGTATTTCTATCTTATATTTTTTTATAAATTCATTCAACTTAGCATTGTCAGTGTCAATACTAATCAATCGCAGGATTATTCCCTCATCCCGATACCTTCGATATAATAACTGAAGTGTTCCTATCTCCTGCCAGCATGCTTTAGAGTCTACATTGAAAAAGCTAAAAACAACAATATTTTTTTCTTTTGTATCTTGTATCCAATCCCCCTGAAGGCTTCTCAGGGTTACGACTTCCCCTGAAGTAGACTTCAGACAAAAATCCCTTGCTTTATCCCTCACCCTTACCCCTGCCTGAGCAAGGTTGATGTATAATAGACCTATAATAACAAAAAATAATATTCTGTTTATCATCTTAATCATAACTATACCATATATCATTTTTCTTGTCAAGACAAAGAATGATTGAAAATTTGCTTGACAGTTAGGGCATTTTGTAGTAATCTTATATAAAGCTGTAAGCGTGCAGAATGCTTACAATAAAACCCTAATACAAGGAGGATGAAATGTATCAAACAAACATGATCCGAAATGTAGCAATGATCTCGCATGGTGGGGCAGGGAAGACGACGCTGACAGAAGCCATGTTATTTAATGCAAGGGCAGTGGACAGGCTGGGCAGGGTGGATAATGGAAGTTCTGCTATGGATTATGAACCTGACGAGATAAAAAGAAAAATATCTATCAATGTTAGTCTTGGCTATGGTGAGTGGAAGAAGATTAAGGTAAATATATTAGATGCACCTGGCTATACGGATTTTGCCGGAGAGGTCAAGAAATCCTTGCGGGTTGTAGAGGGGTGTGTGGTTGTGCTTGATGCCACACCTGGTGTAGAGATAGGAACGGAATTGATCTGGCAATATGCTGATGAAAGAAATCTGACAAGATGTATTTTTATGAATAAGATGGACAAAGAACATGCAGATTTCTATAAAGCTGTAGAATCTATATCTATTTTAGAATCATCCGCAAACATTATTCCCTTTCAACTCCCTATCGGTACAGGGGATAAATTTTCAGGGATAGTTGACTTAATCAGGATGAAGGCATATGAATATAAGGATGGCAAGGCACAGGAAAGACCCATGCCATCAGAGATTTTGGAAAGGATAGAAAAGTATAGAGAAAAATTAATCGATGCGGCTGCAGAAACCGATGATGCCTTAACTGAAAAATATTTAGAAACCATGGAATTGTCTGAGCAAGAAATTATCATGGGGCTAAATAATGGCATCAAAAATGGTACAATTATCCCCATTCTCTGCGGTTCAGCCTATAATAATATTGGTGTGGACAGACTTCTTGATTTGATTATTGAATCCTTTCCCTCTCCAGCAGAAGTAGGCATGGTTTGCGGTGTAAATCCTGAGGAAACAAGGACTGTCTCTCTTGATGACCCCTTCTGTGGATTGGTATTTAAGACAATCTCTGATCCGCATATAGGCGAATTAGTCTTTTTCAGGGCATATTCTGGCAGCTTGGCTAATGGTATGGATATACTTAATGCAACTACCGAGCATAAAGAGAGAATAGGGCATTTATGCCTGATGATAGGCAAACATAAAAACGATATCGAAAGGATAGGTGCAGGGGATATAGGTGCAATTGTCAAGATTAAAGGGG
>JBDRAP010000289.1:0-2780 GCA_043823615.1 bacterium | reverse complement strand
AACCACAAAGGGTGTAAATCCATTAATACAATCCTTGTCAGATTCTCATTTGCAATCACCTTAGTTATCGCTCACAATTATTTTCCCTAAGTGTTTACACCCTTTGTGGTTCTCTCTTCTCCCGTTGCACTTGCTACTGGCAACAAGAGATAATTCAGTAAGCCAGAAGAAAAGAAAAAAGAGGTTCTTTCTTGCATTAAGCAGGTAGATGTAATATGAGGATTAAGTCAGTTATTGGTGGATTTTCCATAACATCAAATCATACGAGGAGGACGAAAAATTGAAGCTTACGAAGTATGTCATTGCAAGTATTTTTCTGACCAATCTTTGTTATGCCGGGGTTACCCCGCCATCAGAGATACGGATTACGCCTGTTGGCAGCAGTGAACCAGCCTGTTTTAATGTATCATGGAAAAGTCAGGGGGGGGATATTACCGGGTATTATTACAAACTTGACAATCAGCCAAACTTTAACTGGGTTAAACAGTCGCCTGTTAAGCTCAATGTCGCTTGCCGTGGCAATCATAAATTTTATCTGGCAGCAATAGATAAAAGCAACAGTATTTCCCCATTTGTCATCAGTCAATTTACTTCTAAACCCATTTCCCCTTCTGTTGGGATAGGTTCTTTTTCTTTAATCGAACCAGTAATGTATACTACTGGTGGTTCACCAGGGATTATTGCTGCTGGTGATGTTAATGGTGATGGATTGAATGATGTTGTTTCTGCCAACTACTATGATAATAATATCAGTGTATTTCTCCAACAAGAAAGCGGCACATTGGCCACGCAAGCCACCTATTCTGTAGGACAGGGTCCATTTGGTGTAGGGATAGGTGATCTGAACAGTGATGGAAAAAACGAGGTAGTGGTTGGTTGTGCGGCTGCAGACCAGATATATGTCTTCTCTCAAAATGAGGGCGGAACGCTCACCCAAACAGATGTCTACTCTACTGGACGAGGTCCTTATGGTTTGGTAGTTGGGGATGTTAATAGTGATGGACGAAACGATATTCTTGTCACAAACTCAGGTGGACAAAGTATCAGTATCCTTACTTGGCTAAAGGAATGCCCTGAAACCTATTACTATCTTTTTGGCTCGCTTCAAAAAGCAAATACACTGACCATGCAAAAATTAAGCAATGGAGAGGTGTTTGCTCATCTCCTTTATTCTGCCGGTGCTACCCCTTATTGGCTTTGTGTGGGTGATATTAATGGTGATGAAATGAATGATATTGCCTGTGTCAATTATAGTGAAAGTACGATTTCACTGTATATTCAACAACCAGATAGAAGCATGGTATGTGCTGGTAATTTATCTGTGCCGTCAGCTAATCCGCCAAATGTTTGCCTTGGTGATATAAATGGGGATGGCTTAAACGAATTAGCTGTCTCTGGTGGTGGTGCAATAAGCGTATTTGGCCGCAAGGATAATTCCATAGGCTTGCTTGGTACCTATACAGCTACTGAGGGTAGTAACGGCGGGATACGGATTGGTGATGTTAATAATGACGGCAGGCAAGATTTGGTATCAACGCATTCAAAAAATATCTCTGTATTCCTCCAGGACAAGGATGGTAAATTATCCAAGCCTACTGCCTGGTATGCAGGTGATGCCCCTGGTGGATTAGCTATTGCAGATATGAATAATGATGGGATAAATGAGATAATTACCGGGAATATCAGGGGTAACTCTATTAGCGTGATTTACCTGAAGGAGAAATGAGGGGTAAGATGTGTAAAAAAGGAGAAAAGGGGAAAGTGGAGAAGTGGGGAAAGATATGTCATTACAATATGTTGAGAATTCTTCTCCAATTCTCCCCCTTCCCCCTTTCTCCTTTCTCCTTCTCCTTACACATCTTCCCTACTGATACTGACCTATTACAATAAGGGGTGTAAATGACAGAGGGCAGGCACAGTGGCCTGCCCCTACAGCATTTAGAATAACTGGTGATTAATGAAACAAATTATTCTTTCATATATATCCACAAACTCAGGTCACAAGATTGCTGCCGATGCAGTCAGAGACATATTGCAACAAAGGTCTCCTGAATCATCATTTCTTGAAATAGATGCCTTAGGTTATTTTTCACCTATAGTTAAGGGAATGCTCCTAACATCATACCTTGAGCTGATAAAATCAGACCCTTTTGTCTGGGAATATTTCTATGATAATCCCAAGATAATCAATCTTACAGCTAAATTAAAAGAGATATTGGATACATTAAAATCAGAAAGGCTGAAAAAAAAGATACTCAACGGCTTCCAACCAGATGTTGTTGTCTGTACTCATGCCTTTCCATGTGGGGTATTTTCTGCCTTAAAAAAAACCAGCAGGAATAATCTTCCATTAGTAGCTATTATCACAGATTTTGATATTCATGCCTACTGGTTATATGAAAATGTCTCTTGTTATCTGGTAGCTAATTCAGAGATAGCTGATAAGCTGATACGCCACAACATTCCTGCCAAAAACATCGAGGTTACCGGTATACCGATTTCTTCTGCCTTTTCCAGACTTGAGGATAATCGAGTTGTCAGGGACAGATTGGGATTAGAGGATTTGCCAACTATCCTTATTATGGGTGGAAATCATGGGATTGGTTCAATGGAAAAGATTGTTACCTATTTGAATCTATTGCCACAACTCTTTCAGGTGATTGTGGTTGCTGGAAAGAATAAGGGTCTTCAGAAAAGATTAGAAAGATTGACCAAACAGATAGCAAGACCAATGAAGATTTATGGCTTTGTTCATAATATCTATGAACTGATGCAGGCAT